>JAFGHO010000045.1 GCA_016930085.1 Spirochaetales bacterium | reverse complement strand
TCATCGTCACAGGCGAAGCGGAGAAGCCACCCTTCCCCGAACGGCGAGGCATTGATGAGTGACGGATTTTCTTTCACCGCCCCGTTTGATTCCGTTACCTCGAGCGCGGCCGGACTCATGATATCGAAGGCGGATTTGAGGCTTTCGAGCGTGAGGAGTTTTTCCCCTTTCCCGACCGCGGTTCCCGCTTCGGGCAGGTCGACGACTTCGATGTCGCCCAGCAGTTCCTGCGCGTGACCGGTGATGCCGCACCGGAAAGAGCCGCCCACCCCCTTTATCCAGAGATGATCTTCCGTATAACGCATATCCTCGGGTATCGCCATTCGTTTTCTCTCCTTTTTCCTTTATTTGGTGAGGATCATATACGCAGCCAGGCCCAAAAAAAGCGCGGCAAGCAGCAGTTTGACCGTTCCCATATGTTTCTGAAAGACATTCGTCACCTTTTTCGAACTGATCCCGAAATAGGTAAACGCGAAGACCAGAACAAGGGGCAGAATGAAGCAGAAATTGTAAATAAGGAGAAGGATATACCCGATCGCCTCTTTTCTGATCTTGAGGACGTTGACCGTGATAAAGGGGAAATAAACCTGGCCCGTGCATCCGAGTTCGAAAATGGATACCAGAAAACCCAGGACGATCGAACTTGCCACGATCGCGGCTGACCGGGCCTTCATCTTGATGGTATTCTGGATCCTTTTTTTGAAGGTGTCCGAAAGCTGGAGGATCATATCCCCCGTCCGGCCGACACGGATAAGGTAGTAATCGTAGAGACTCAAACCGGCGAAAACGACCAGTACCCCGACGAGCAGCCAGTGGATGACGAGTGAGACGATCGGGAAGGAGTTTGCCGTCTGGATCACCTTGAAGAATCCGAGGCCGACAAGATAGTAGGTGGCAAAGACCGAAAGGGTAAAAAATATACCGATAATGAGTATTTCCTTTTTACGCTTTCCCGCTAGAGCGAGGGCGGTCAGAAGCGAAATGAGGGTGGCGAACGCGCAGGGATTGATGCCGTCGAGAAGTCCGGCGGTGATCGCGGGAATCAGGGCGATCGTCGTCCCGGAATCCCCGGTTTCCCCCTCTCCCGAATCGGAAGACGAACCATCGCCGCCGTCCTGAGTCTTTCCGGTGAGAAAAGCGGCGAGTTCGTCCCGCATCCTCCCTTCGATTTCCGCCTCTCCCTGGAGAACGGTCTTCCCGATCAGGAGGATGGGAAAAGCCCGTTCTTTCTCCCCGAGCTCATCGAGTTTCCCCTTGTACTCCTGATAGACATCCGGGTCCATGATATCCTTCGCGACCAGATCGATATCGACATGCATCTCGTTCTCTATCGCGGGTATCGTTCGTTCGATGAACTTGCGGCAGTTGGCGCAGCCGGGAGAATAGTAATAAAAAAGCTTCGCTTGGCGTTCACCGCCGGACGCTTCTGCACCGTCGGCGATATCGGCGCCGGCTGATTCGCTTCCTTTGAGTCTTCCCTTGATAAAATAGAAGAGGCGTTCCTTGTCCTCGAGATTGGTCTTGATCATGAAATTCTTTTCGATTTCACCCGTTTCCTCGTGGGGATCGAAAAACAGCAGGACCGTCACGGCTGAACCCGGTCCGACGGTTATTTCCCCGGGTTCCGACCAGGCGCAATCGCAGGTGGGAATAATCTCCACCTCCAGCGCCTCATCACCGCTGTTTTCAATCGTGAGTTCCTGCCGGATAATGCGGTCTTTTCCGATCGCGCCAAGGTCCCACACAGACGGTGAAAAAATAATCTCTCCATAAGCAATGCAGCCCGCAATCAATATAAGGGCCATTGTCACGCTTCGTTTCATCAGTGATTCTCCTGTGTATAATGTTCTTTCAGATATTTTTTGTATTCATTTATTCTTTTCCGTACCAGGGGGTCGTCCGGATCGATAGAGAACCGGAACAGGCGAAACTCGTTATACTGCTTCATCGTTCCGTCTTTTTCGAATATCAAACGGAGGATACCCACCCTGTTTCCTTCGTCGCCGGGTGAGTAAATATGCGTCTCCCCCACCCGGTGCCCCTCGATAAGCCGCTGCTCGTGCGCGAAGATAACGGCATCGAGCCCGCTGAAACGGGGGAGAAATCCGAGCAGGGTTTCATAGCGGCCGTGAAAGAGAAGGAGTTTCACGTCGACCCCTTTTTCTTCCAGTATCGAAAGCAGCGCTTCTGTTGTTTTTTCGGAGTCAAGAAGACGATAGCCGTAAGCGGCCGTTTTTTTGGGGCCGAAACGAATCACGGCTTCCTCGAGGACACAGATAATACCGACCGTATACCTGCCGGCGGCCAGTATGACGGGACCCTCTGTAAACGGTATATCCTTTCCCGTCAATGTATCGACTATCATCAGATTATGGCAATATAATGGAAGCCTTGATTTGAAATCGATGAGGGTCTCACCGCCGAACGACAGCTCCACATCTCCTGCACAGACCACATCATACCCCAGTTCGGCGTACACGTCGAGAATATGCCCGGTCAGCCTGGTATCGGCATTGAGATCGAGGAAATCCCCCGCCTCGATCAGTATACTCCCTGCCGACCGTTCCCTTTCTCTCAGGTATGCCGCCCGTTTTACCAGACCCGCACGCGGCCATGATTGACAGGTGCATCCTTCAAGGTTACCGTTGAGCGAGGAAGTATAGTAGACGGTCAGTGCGGTTTCATCTTCTTCGGCCGGGATGGCAGGATGAAGCGTCAACAACAATATAATTGCAACCAATACCCATGGCTGCCGTCTCATGATATATACCCTCGTTTTCCGTTTTGTCAAAATAGCGCCGGAGGGGCCATTCGAAACATCGCCCGTATATCGTCCGGCTTACCCCGGGATGGAAGCGATTCCGGGATTCGACGGACGACATTATATAATAACAAAAGTCGCACCGACGATCAAGAAACATCGTCGATACGCCCCGCAAGGCCCGGAATAAAAAGACCGGTCGCCAGAAGTGAAATTGCGGCGCATGCGATAAAGGCCCATGACAATCCCCATCGTTCCCCGACCGCCCCTACAAGGGGCCCGGTGAGACAATAGGCGATTCTGAAAAGCCAGCTTTGTATTGAAAGAACCGTGGCACGTTTATCGCTGAACGTCTCTTCATGCACGTATTTCGAGAGTATCGGAAACGTCAAGCCCCGCAATAACGGCACCATGTAAATAAATGCGATCGCCCCCCATCCCGGAACAAGTGCAATACAAATATAGCCGATTACGGCGGGAAAGGGAAGAAGCCTGATGAGGAGTTTTTTCCCCACTTTCTTTTCTATAGTATGGGCAAAATAACCGGTCAGGCTCGAGGGAAGCGACATACCGGCCCAGAGAACGCCGAACAACCAGAGGGGAATATTCCGTTCCTGCCAGAGGGGCTGATATAACCAGACACCGAGCATGGTCGAGAGTCCGCATGCGGCCATGAGGGGGAGGGCGAAACGGACGATACGGCTTCTGAGAAACACATACCGCCCTATTTTATACAGGCCGTATAACGTCCCTCGCGGATGGCGGTACGGCCTGCGTGAGGGTTCGGTAATACCGAAACAGAGGGCCAGCCCTATTCCCGCCGCGCATGCGGAGAGAAGCATCAGGATATTAACGGACAAAAACGGAGCGAGAAATCCCCCCACCAGGGCCGAAACGGCTTCTGCGGTGTGGGCGAACCCCAACTGCCTGCCCTCAACCCGTACGAACGAATCCGCCTTTTTTTCCTCATAAAGGCTTTCGTATATCAGGGAGGAGTCCGTGCCCGAGATAAAACTGAAGCCGAGTCCGAGGGTGACTTCCACAATGATAAACTGCCAGAAGGTATCCGAACACGAATAGATAATCCATCCCGCTGCAATGATAAAGGAGCTTAAGATAAAGGTCTTTTTTCTTCCAAGCTGATCACCTATAAAACCGGTCGGGATCTCGAAAACGGCAATCGCTACTGCGAAGATTGCCTGGAGAAGGAATATATCGAAAAGATTCATTCCATAGCTTTTCCAGAAAAGGGTGATGACGGAGACCGCAAACATAAGCGAGCGACAGATGCGGACAATCGATGTTATAAGAATATTCCTCTGCCAGTGATTTACCATAAAAGAGGGTACCGGATTAATTCCGGTTTGTAAAGCGGAGAGCCGCTATTCGCGGTCTTTGTCAGGCCGGCTCGCCGGCGGGACTGCCTTCTTCCGTCTTTTTGCCGTCCGATATAAGCATGAGAAGGGTTCGCGCGTTGCCTACCGAACGGATCGCCACCTGTTCTCCCGACCTTTTCTGCAGGCTGATGGTCCCCACACCGATAAGCCGGGCGAGGATATTCTGTCTGAGTACGATCAGGGCGATATCCGGGATCGAAAAAACATATAGTTCCTTTTTTAAAAAGAGATTCCGCACGTAAAAAACCTTTCCGTCCGCCGCGCTTATAGCGATGACGGAAAAAAGATCCAGCAACTGGTGATAGAGAAAAAAAAGACCGTGATAACCGAGGATAAACAGAAACAGATAATTGGCGACCGATTCGAAAAAGCCGATACCGGGAAACCTGAAATTATAGATTTCATGGAGTTTGAAAAAATCGAGACCGATCTTCATCCACTTTCCGACAATCGGATACAACTCCCATATTTTAAACGATACAAACGCGACGACCGCTATCTTGGCGATAATGAGGAATAGCGGCTGCCAAAAGACAATCAGATTCTTTTTTTCCACGGAAGCCGTCCGGGAAAGATAACATCCGACCAGCGCCTCCCGGGTCTTTCGATAGACATTGATCCTCCTGAAGAAATCACCGACTTTTTTCAGGTCGATTTCTTTCATTTTCTCGATAACGGCGGATAGATCAAAGGCGCGCAGTCTCGTTTTTCCTTCTTTTTTCCCGGTTTCTTCACCGTTTTTAGAGCCCGATTTGTCTGCGTTTGATTCCATCATCTCACCTATACTGATTTTTCCCATATAAAAATCCTCATATTACACCATATCGATATTCCCGTAGCGCAACGAGGAACGTCCTGCATCACGCTTATATCTATAGCCCCATCATAAACTGGAAAATTCTGTCCGGAAAGCCCGGCAGGTTTTCGTGGCCTAAATCGGGGTACACCGCCACTTCTTTTTTTGCCTGAATTTTATTATAGGCTGCGAATTGTGTGGAGGGAGGACAGCAGTCATCCATAAGGCCCGTTGCCATAAGGACATCCGCTTTTATGCGGGGGGCGAGATGCTGGACATCGATATAGCCGAGCCGTTCGAAAACTTTTTCCTCCCGCCCGTGAAGGGGATCATAAAGGCGGAAATAGGTTCGGAGTTCGGCGTACGCCTTTTCGACTAAATCCATTTCCCATACGCGCCTGTAATCGCAAAGAAAAGGATAGGCGGCAGCTGCCTTTTTTATTCCCGGCTCGAGCGCCGCGCAGGCAAGGGAAAGACCCCCTCCCTGTGAATATCCACACACCCCGACCCGTTTTTCATCGGTATCTTCCATACTCATGATAATCCGTACGAGCTGTACCGTATCGAGAAAAATCTGCCTGTAGAGAAGCCTGTCGGGGCTATCCGAAAGCCCCCGGATGATGTGGCCGTTATCCGTGTTGCCTTTCACTCCCCCGCAGTCTTCGGAAAGCCCGCCCTGCCCGCGGCAGTCCATGGCGGCAAAGGAATACCCCGCCCCGACAAAACAGAGTTTTTCATACCAGTCGCCGGACGAACACCGGTAGCCGTGAAACTGGACCACTGCCGGATGGGGATCCGTTACGGTCTTCGGCTTCAGAAGCTTCGCGTGTATCCGGGCGCCCCCGACTCCCCTGAAATACAGATGAAAACACGAGGCAAACGGTGCCTGAAAATCCGAAGGCTCGAGCTCATATGCCGTTCCAAGCCCGCGCACTTCATCGAGTGCCCGTTTCCAGAACTCTTCAAAATCATCGGGCTTCGGATTGATTCCTTTATAGGTCTTTAATGCATCGATGGGCATATCGAGAACGGGCATTCGATGACTCCTTTCCGGGAAAGAGATATTTTACCGTGAAACAGCATAGATGAAAAACGATACAGTGTAAAGCCGTACTTCCGGCAAACGGCCGGCTTTTACATCCATATTTCCTGTGGATTTATTATTGATGATGTCATCCGACAACAACTGTAGAAAAGGAACATAACGGGGAACCGTATCTACGACAATACGTTTTTATGTATAGCCGCTCGTTCGAGATAGGTTTGCTTTTTATGGATTCAAATGCCCGACTGGGTAGGATGGGCTTGAACCACCAACCCCCTGATCCAGAGTCAGGTGCTCTACCAATTGAGCTACTACCCATGGCGAAAACAAGGAATATATGCCTCCTGCTGTTTTACGGGCATACTATACCCATTGTGAATCAAAAAGTCAAGTGACCGGGGCGGAAATATGAGTAAAATATACATGCAGGAGATTTTCAGGTTCAATACGGCCGGGTTGTTGAAAAAGGAATTGTTCGTCGACGATAGCTATTATGATACGGGAGCGATGAAAAACTGATAGAGCCCGCGGGTGTATCATCACCGCATGCGCGGAGATAAACACCGATTGAATCGTTATTGCCGTGTTCCATAAATAACTATGTGAATTCGTCTCAGGCCGGAGTAACGGTTACCGGGGATCGGTCGCTTGAGGTTATCCGCGGATTAATGATATAAATGGATATCTTTTCAAACAAAGGAGTGTGTATGAAAAAACCGGTCTTATTTATCGTTTCTTCTATTGCCCTTTTGGTATCGCTCCCGTTCATGGTCACGGGATGCAGGGAGGTATCAAAAACCGGCGTTATCGGCATATCAAAAATCGTCGCCCACCCCGCCCTGGATGCCGTCGAGCAGGGAATCCAGGACGAACTCGCGGACCTCGGTTACGAGTTCCAGTATGATCTCCAGAACGCGAACGGCGATGCCAATGCCGCGAAGACCATCGCCACGAAGTTTATGGCAAACAGGGTCAGGGTCGCGGTCGGTATCGCGACACCGACCGCGCAGGCTCTGGTCGGCACCATTTCCGACATCCCCGTCGTGTTCAGCGCGGTGACGGATCCCGTCGACGCCGGCCTTGTCGAATCGCTGGATAAAGGTTCGGGGAATGTCACGGGTATTTCCGACCTCACCCCCGTAAAGGCGCAAATAGAGTTTTTGAAAAAATTGACGGACATCAAAACCCTCGGTCATATCTACACAAGTTCGGAACAAAACGCCCAGGTGCTGGCGCAGATGGCGGAGGAAGCGTGCGGGGAGCTCGATATCGAATTCATTGCGACGACCGTGACAAAATCCGCGGAAGTGAAGCAGGCGGCCCAGCTTATGGCGCCGAAAGTCGACGCTTTCTATGTCAGCACCGACAATACGGTCGTCTCCGCACTGGCCGCACTCGTCGAGGTTGCGACCGACAACAATATCCCCATCATGTCAGCGGATCCGAGTTCCGCGGAAACCAATGGCGTCCTGGCCGCATGGGGATTCGACTACTACAAAATGGGCCGGGCGACCGGTAAACTGATCGATGAAATCCTCAAGGGGAAGAATCCCGATTCGATTCCCACCCGTTTTATGACGGATCCCGCTGACACCGATCTCCTCATCAACCTCGATGTAGCGAAAAAACTGGGCATCACCATACCCGAGTCCGTCGTCAAGACCGCGAGTAAAGTAATCGAAAACGGCTCGCCGGCAACGAAATAACCGGAGAATGTTCGCATAACGGCACATGCCCCGGAGGGGTTCTTCCGGGGCTCGTGCCTTAAAAGAGGCGGTAAAAACATGGTTGAAGGAATTATTATTGAAGGGTGTATTTACGGGATCATGGCCCTGGGTGTATTTATCACCTTTCGTATTCTCGATTTTCCGGACCTGACCGTCGACGGCACCTTTCCCCTGGGCGCGGCGATCATGGCGGCCTTTCTCACCAGAAACTGCAACCTATGGTTCGCCCTGAGTATCGCTTTTGCCGGCGGATTTACAGCCGGGATGCTGACTGCGGTCCTGCATAATGAACTCAAAATACCGAATCTTCTTGCGGGAATCCTCACCATGATCCTTCTCTATTCGATCAATCTCCGTATTCTGGGCACATCGAATGTCTCCCTGTTGAATGTCAAAACCATTCTCTCCGATGTCTACCGGTTCCTGAATCTCCGTTTCGGCTTTACCAGGGAGATTTCCTATATGCTGCTTTTTATCCTCATAATCCTGATCATCAAACTTCTCCTCGACCTCTTTTTCAGGACGGACCTCGGTCTGACTATCGGCGCCCTTGGAAACAACCAGCAGATGATCGTTTCACAAGGGGTAAATCCGAAAATCATCAAAATCATCGGAGTGGGATTGTCGAACAGCCTTGTGGCCGTCTCGGGCGCGTTCGCCGCCCAGTACCAGAATTTCGCCGATATCGGCCTCGGTCAGGGTATCATCATCGCGGGGCTCGCCTCGGTCATGATCGGGGAGTTCCTCATCAGATCCAACAATATCTTCTGGCTGACCCTGAATGTGATCATGGGTTCGATAATTTTCACCGCGGTGATGTACGGAGCCAGGATTCTGATTTTCGATATCCCCTTCCTCGAAGCTTCCGACCTCAAATTCGTTCAGGTGTCTCTTGTCGTGGGCTGTCTGGCGGCAATCCTCTTCAGGGAGTATTACAGGAAAAAACGAAGGAGATCCGAATGATCAGGATAGAACATCTTTCCGTCATTTTCAACCAGGGAACACCGGATGAAAATCACGCGGTGAAAAACATCAATCTGACGATCGAAGAAGGAGAGTTCATTACGATAATCGGCAGCAACGGCGCGGGTAAAACCACCCTTTTCAATCTTATCGCGGGGACCTACAAACCGACAATGGGGAAAATATATCTGAACGACAGGGATATCACCCGTGTCCCCGAATACAGGCGGGCGCGCTTTATCGGCCGGATATTCCAGGACCCGATGATGGGAACGGCGGGTAATATGAGTCTCGAGGACAACATGATGCTGGCATGTAAAAAGGGCTTCAAGTGGCCGGTGGTGAGTCTGAACGGCGCAATGCGGAAACGCTTCAGGGAGGAAGTCGCAAAACTGGATATGAATTTGGAAAACCGTTTGAAAGACAATGTCTCGCTTTTTTCCGGCGGCCAGCGCCAGGCCCTCACCCTGCTGATGATGGTTCTCTCGGCCCCCCAGCTCGTCCTCCTGGACGAACACACCGCGGCACTCGATCCCAAAAACGCCCAACTGGTACTCGAACTCACGACCCGTTTTATAGAGCTATACCGGCTCACCACTATAATGATAACGCACAACATGGCACAGGCGATCAAATACGGCAACCGTCTCCTGATGATGGACAACGGAGAAATCATCCTGGATGTCGCAGGCAGGGAAAAGGAAGGATTGACCATCGAAAAACTCGTGGACAAATTCCATAAAATCCGGCGGCGCGAGTTCGCCAATGACGAGGTGCTTCTTTCCTGAGGCGTTCGTCCGCTTATCACCGCATTTTGAAACCGCCGTCTTGCACGAATGGCGTAAACCATATATACTTTCATCAAGCCCGGGGGTGCCGCCGGATGTTTCCTCTCCCTGTCCCGGCAATGACGAATCATGTATATCAGCCCGGTGCTGAAAAAGGAGTAATCGATGAAAAAAATAGCGCTTTCGTTCGTTTTATTGGGATTAATACTCTCGGGAGTTTATGCCGATGCGAAACAGGACGATATCAGAAAATTGATGAAGATGTCCGGTTCCGCCGAAATGGGAATCCAGGTTATGGATGCGTTGATCGAACAATTCAAAAATATACTGCCGGACGTTCCCGAAGAGTTCTGGCTTGAGTTCATGAAAGAAGTCAATCCCAACGACATAATCGAACTCATTGTTCCCATCTACGATAAATATTTCTCGCACGATGAAATCAAGGCACTCATACGATTCTACGAATCGCCGGTTGGAAAGAAAATGGTAAAGGTACAGCCCCAAATTACGGAGGAATCGATGCACGCGGGCCAGACGTGGGGTGAAGAACTCGGGAAACGGGCACAGCAGAAGCTGATAGAAAAAGGATATCTCGACCTGTAAGCGGATGGGGTGCATGCTAAAAATGCATGACGAGTTCGCAGATATCCTCCCTGAAGTGCTTTCTAATGTCCGGAAAGTGTTTCTCGAAGAGAATAATCATGGCCCGGTTTTCGATAAGGACATCCGCGGTAAATCCCAGAAGACCTGAAGATTTTGCGATATAGACAAGATGCTTGAGCAGTTCGGTACCGATACCTATCCGCTGATAGTCATCCCTAACGACAAATGCCGTTTCCGCCATATGGCTGTCCGTGTCGGTCACGTATTGCCCGATCCCGACAATCTTTTCCACGGCGCCTTTCTTCAGAACGGCGGCAATGATCATATCTCGGCTATAGTCGACGACCGAAAACTCCTGCAGTCGCTTGCGGGACATCTCCTTCCTCACCGTCATAAAACGCCTGTAGCGTGAGGAGTCAGACAGATTGTGAAAGAAATCCTTGAGTAACGACTCGTCACTTATTTTCACCGGCCGGATGAATATCTCGCAGTTTTTTTTCGTGGTCCTCCATATCTCGTAATGGGCCGGATACACTCCCCTTTCGCCGGGAATGAATACCTGATCCTTGTGGATGAGATGTGCCGATCGGGCTTCCTCGAACAGCCATGCCCTGAACTTCGGGTGCGCGACCGAAACAAGCTGCATGGCGCGCTCGCGTATATTCCTGCCGTGAAGGTACGCGATGCCGTACTCGGTAACCACATAATGGATATCTCCCCTGTTCAATGTAACACCCGCTCCCGTCCCTAAAAACGGAACAATACGGGAAACCGAACCGTCGCGGGCGGTGGAATGCAGTGCAAGGATGCTTTTCCCTTCGGGAGCGAGTACGGCGCCGCGCATGAAATCCGCATACCCGCCGATCCCCGCATGGAATGCCTTTCCGATGGATTCCGCGGACGCCTGTCCGGTCAGATCGATCTGAAGCGCGCTGTTGATCGCGGTCATACGCCTGTGCCGGGCAATGAGAAGCGGATCATTTGTATAATCGATGGTCCTGAACTCGATACCGGGATTGTCGTGCAGAAAACCGTAGGTTTCTTGCGTCCCCATGCAAAAAGAAGCGACCGTCTTGCCTCGGTCGATCGTTTTCATGCTGTTGTCGACGATGCCCTGTTTGATAAGTCCGATAATTCCGGGGCCGAGTAGTTCGGTATGAACACCCAGATTCTTTTTATTGGAAAGATACGGCATGATCGCATTCGGAATAACACCATATCCGGCCTGAATCGTGTCTCCATCGGAGACAAGCTGTGAAACATACTCACCGATCCGCGCGGTCGCCCCGGAAGCCTCGGTTGCATCCTCTTCGACTCCGGAGAACTCATGTAACCTTTCATTTCGAAATACAAGGAAATCGATATCCCGGATGTGCAGAAATCCGTCGCCGGGAACGCGCGGAACATTCGAATTGCATTGCGCTATCACGATCGATGCGGCTTCGATGGCCGCCGGAACAATATCGACCGAAACACCGAGATTCACAAAACCGAACTCATCCGGAAAGGAGACCTGAATCAGGGCGACATCGACGGGCAGATGTCCGCTTGAAAAAAGCTGCGGCGCTTTGGAAAGAAACACCGGCGTGTAATCGGCAAGCCCATTATTAACCGGGCTTCTGACCGGTTCCGAAATAAAAAAGGAATTATGTCTTAAAAAGTCATGATCATGGTCCTCCGAAAACAGAGAAGCGCCCAGATTCCACCGGGAAAGGAGTTCGGTATCGGAAAAAGCCGTTGGGTTCTTTTTCCCGTACAAAACAAGCGACGTTATCAAATACTGCGGTTCGGCACAGGCGGAATGAATGAATATCCGGTCCCCCCGGTGAATATGGCTGAAAAGCTGTTCTTCATCCGGGAATTTTTCCGGGTATTGTTTCTTTATTTCATCAATACTCACAACTGTTTCCTCTCTATCCTCAAAAAAAGAGCAGCGTATTTGCTCCCCTTACACCAATCGTAAAAAAAGGAGCAGCGTGTCCAACTGCTCCTTGAGGCCGGTAACCAATACCGGCATGGTCATATGGGAGGTCTTTTACCACGAATTTTTAATGGAAACTTGAAACCGAGATAAATATACTAAATTTTTCCCGAATCGGCAAATTTCGTCCCGGCCGCATCCTCCCCCGCAGAATATACTTCACAATTTATTTATTTTACTCGACTTCCCAAATACCTGTTAGTATATTTTAACCAGATTGAGTGAGGGTGCGACAAGGCCTGCCAGTTACCTTAAATAAAGAAGGAGATCGGCAGGTCTTTTTTATTATGGGAGGTGTTCGATGAATAACCTATTGTCTTCAATTGCATATTTGCCGGGCTACTTTACCGGTCGATTTCCTAAGGCGGCCGGATGCAGCACGCTGCCGCACAACCCCAGCGGTCCGGTTTGTCCCGGCCGGGACGCCGCGAGAGCCGTCTCACCGGCTCATATATCACGCACGCCGGGGCTGTGGGCGCCGCACCAGAGGCCGCTTTCCGCTATCGCTTCCCACCATACCTGATAATTCACCCGCCTCATATGTATCCTGGATTAAAAGAGAAATACTCACTCACTCGTTTTCCCGGAGAAGGTTATTTTTTTCAAAATTCCTCGCTTTTTTTCTTGAAATTAAAAGCAACGGTCACATTTTAGTAGTTAATACATATATACACGAATAATTAATATAAGGAGGAATTGTATGAACAACCTGAATTCGATCCTGCTTGAAGGAAACCTTGTCAAGGATCCGGAGCTTAATCGAACACCGAAAGGCACATCCGTCTGTAAATTCGCGATTGCATCGAACCGCTTCTTTAAAATGGAAGACGAACTTCAAAAAGAGGTATCATTCTTTGATATCACCACATGGTCTCGTCTTGCTGAAGTTTGCGGAGAGTACCTCAAAAAGGGACGCGGCGTAAGGATTGTCGGCAGGTTAAAACAGGACAGATGGACGGGTAATGACGGAAAAGTGAAATCAAAAGTTCACATTATCGCGGAGCATGTCGAGTTCAAACCACAATTCAATGGAAAGGATTCGCGAACCATGAATGAGAATCCCAACAAGGAAATGCTTCAAACCGCGGTTTCCTTCTAGTTCGTCCGCCGTGCGGGCGGCAGACGGCAAGCCGTCTGCCGCCGTTGCCGGCCGACTATTCGACCGGCCGGTAAAACAATCATGGAACGTTCAACTGAAAAGCGACACACCAGTTCGGAAGCCGCATATTCGTCGTGCTTCCGTTGAATGTGTCCGAATCCCGGAGAAGCCCCCACCCGGCGCCGGCGAAGCTTCCGGGACCGGAGTAGCGGTGCCTGATACCGGAAACTCGTCGATAAGACCGGCATATCGTTGTGCGACGAGAAGCGCATCGACGATGTCGATGGTTCCGTTGCCGTTGATGTCCCCCGGTGACAATGATTGGGCATGAAGCACTTGAAAACCGCAAGGAAACAACAGCAGCAATAACCATGGAATCCGTTTTTTTTTCATCAGCGTCATGACATTCTCTTTTTTTTAATCGTGATGGTATGGACGGAGCATATCATAAAGCGGACGAGAATCAATCATAACCTGAAAGCCGGTATTGCCGCACCGGGATGACCGGCCGCAAGCGGCGGGGGTACGTTCCCGTTCGCCGGGTACGAAAAAAATAGGTAAAAAAAACGGGCCCCTTCGGACCCGTTTTTTTCGAAACCCGCCTTATCGTGTTACGCCTTCTCAGCGGTTTTCTCGACTTTTACGAATTTGGTTCTGAACGTCTTTTCCAGAATTATCCCCCAACCGATACACGAAAAGAAGATCGTTCCGATTATCTTGACATACGGAATGATCCCGATAAGCACAAAAAATACGAACCCGAAGAGAAAGTGGAGGAAACGGTTCGGCTTATTCCACCCGAAAAGGTTAAACAGATATTGACCGAAAGCGGTGATGCCCAAAACCTGCGTCACAAGAAGCAGGGGAAAGCCGGCCAGAAGAACAATGAACCCAAGGGGAATGGTGACGACCAGAATCATCAAAACAGTGACCGCCATCGGATAGATGAAGAAGGGGATCAAACCCCATACGAGATAATACCAGAACTGCCTGTGGTTTTCCGCATGCTTGAAATTCCTCAACGCCGGAAGAAGCAGTAACAGGAGTCCGAAAACCAGCACGGAAAGAAATCCCATGATCGAGAGAACGATGGAAATCATCATAATAAACCGCGCCGCTTCGGAATGCCTGAAATCCTTCAGCAGGTCGGCGTCTTCAAAGGTGATCGTCCCGCTTATCCGTTTTTCTTCGTCAGCATTGAGTTTGTTTTCGGTCGAATATTCGAAATCCCCGTTCACCCTTCCGTTTTCAGCGATAACGATCTCACCGGCTCCGGTTGTTACATTGCCGTTCACCGTCCCGTCGATATACAGCAATCCGGAACCGGCATAAACGTCGCCGTTAACGGTACCGTTCAGTTTGACGTTTCCGGCCGCGATAAAAAGGCTCCCGTCCAGAACCGAATCCTCTGAAAAGGATGCTTCTCCCGAACCCATGAAAACGGTCCCCGTTATCTTCCCGTTGACTTCGATCCTTCTCCCCCCGCCGAAAAAGTCGTTTGCAACCGTTCCGTCGATGATAACCGTTTCACCGACCGCATAGAGTCCGGATTCGGTGCCGCCTTTGAACCTCAGTGTCTTTCCGAGAAAAAACAGATCCGTGGCGCTCCCAGAAAACTCGAGTTCGTTTCCGGCAAAAATATAATCATCTTCATAGACTCCTTCCTCCCGCAGTAAGGCTTCGGAATTCACCTTTATCTCCAAGGGAAATATCTGCGGACAGCACACCCCAAACATGATAAAAATTACAAAAAGCTTTCCTTTCATAAGTTGTCTCCTTTTACCATTGATTTCTTTCGAAATTGATTTCAAGGTAAAATATGACGCCGTTTGTGGTATTACGCAATAAAAATCGGATGAACGGTCGGGAATTCCGTATAAACGGTCGAATTCTCAGCCCGAGTGGTCAGAGAAATTGCAGCAGTTCTTTCAACCGCTTCATCCGTCGTCTGGAGACATTCATTGTCAAACCGTTTTTCAACTCCAGGCTGTACGATCCTTTGAACATCGGGTGAAGCACTTTCACGTAATCGGTATTGACGATTGCCGTCCGGCTGATCCTGTAAAATCTTGTTCCGGGGAGCATCCCCTCGAAGAAATGAAGCGACCGGTCGGATATGAACCGGCCTTCCTGCGTATAAATAAAACTGAAACCTTCTTCCGATCTGACGGCAAATATTCCATTGACCTCGATCACCTTCATGATACTCCCGTATTTTACGGAGATCCGCTCGGGGTATGAAATACGCTCCGGGTTCCTGTGCGATAATGCCTTTTTTATCTTTGAAACGCACTTGTCGAGTCTTTCCCTGCCGACCGGCTTCATCAGGTAATCGACCGCCTCGACTTCAAAAGCATCCTGGGCGTAATCGGCGTATGCCGTTTGAAAGACAATCAGCGGGGGGTCCGGAAGCGAGGATAACGTGGAAAAAACGGAAGCCCCCGGCATATTAATATCAAGAAAAGCGACGTCGACATTCCCGGCGGTCAGGCAATCGAGGAGTGAATCGCCGTCCGAAACCTCACCCGCGATCGTTATCTCCGGATAACGGCCCAAAAGCGCGCATAATCTTTTTCGCGCGTGCGCTTCATCATCAGCCACGATAACGGTTATCACCGCCCGCTCCTTACAGGCGGCATTGACTGCGGAAACGTCATGATAACGGCGCCCCCATCGATCGAAAACCGGCCGCCCGCCAGTTCCGTTCTTCTTTTTGTGATACTCAGGCCGGAGCCTTTTCCGATCATGCTTTCGGAAACAAGTCCGGCCGAATCGGCAACGGAGACGGCGATGGTATCGCCCGGGGCATTAATAGAAATATCGACATGCAGGTGTTTGACGGTTTTGATATTGTGTTTCACGGCGTTTTCCACAATGGGTTGTATTACGAGTGGCGGAACCACCCCTTCCGCTTTTCCCGTTATCAGAAAGGAAAGCCTTTCCCCGAAGCGCATCTTCTGCAGGGCGAGGTATTTTTTCACGTTTTCCATTTCTTTCGAAAGGGGGACGGTTTCCGCTGCCGACTCATCGAGGTGGTACCGCAGCAATTCCGACAATATCGTGAGGGCCTCCTCCGCCTTCTCCGGTTCCCCGAGCATCGACACAATCAGATTCAACGAATTAAACAGAAAATGGGGATGTATTTTAGCGTTGTAGAGTTTCTGTTCGATTTCCTTTCTCAAAAGGCGTTCGGTACCGATAACGCTTTCCTTTTCCATGAGTCTGTGCTGATACACTAAAAACCCGCTCGAGATAACCGTCAGCGACAGGGCGAACACAAAGTTGATCAAAAGATATGATTGTATAAGTCGCGCGCCATACAGGAAAAAAAATGGTTCGAGTATCAGAATAAAGAGAAACCCGGAGACGCTTACCGCTGCAATAAAACCGAAGGATATCAAAACGACATACACCGGTTTTATCCTGACAACCAGCATCCTGGTGATAAAGAGGTTCAACAGTACGCCGCCCGAGAGGGCCAGGGAATTGACGACCGAAATCTTGATAAGCCTGCCGGAAAACTTACCATGAAGGAAATTGACGATCAAAGCAAGAAGAAGCCCGGTAATAATGAGAACGGGAAGAATAAAAAGGAAACTTGAAACCATACTTTTGCGGCCGCCGGCGATACCGGAAGTTCTTTTCATATCGTGATTGTAGCGCTGTATCATCGTCTTGACAAGCAGAGGAAAGGGCAATCGCGCACGGCGGGAACCCTCCTGTTTCCGTAAAAAGCTTGACACATCACAATGTTCCTGTTAACCTCGGGATTAGCAAAGGTTAACGCAAGGTGTATACGGCAAAACGGAAAATCATTACCATGCTGAGGGAAGCTTCTTCCCCCGTCTCCGGCGAACGATTGAGCAGAGAACTCCGGATCTCACGCGTGAGCATATGGAAACAGATACAGACACTGATCAAACTCGGTTATGAAATAAGGACCTCCACGCGGGGGTACAATCTGCTCGATAACGACGACCTTCTGCTTCCCTGGGAGTTTCCCGGCGCCGAACACCTCGTCCATTACCATACATCGACGGATTCGACGATGAAACGTGCCGGTGAACACTCAGTGAAAGGCTGTCCCGAAGGGACACTCATCATTGCCGGCGCGCAGACCGAAGGCAGGGGCAGGTTGAACAGGATCTGGGATTCCGGGGAGGGCGGACTCTATTTTTCTCTCTTACTGCGGCCGACGGTTCCGCCGTCGTACGGATTTCTTTATGTCTGCGCCGCATCCATCGCCCTCATCGAGACGACCGCGTCCCTTTTCAACATAGCCGCCCGTATCAAATGGCCAAACGATATACTGATCGAGGATAAAAAGATCGCAGGAATCCTTTATGAGATCAGCGGATGCGGTCACCGCATATCCTCACTTATCCTCGGTATCGGTGTCAACCTCAATAACCGGCTGCCGGACAATCTCGATGCCGCCCGGTCCCTTTCGATGCTGACGGGCCGCCGTATTTCACGCCGGATTTTTCTCACGCATTTTCTCTTGCGATTCAACAGATTGAAGCAGGATACTATTAACGGGACCACGCTTTCCCTCTACAAGCGATACTGTTCGACGCTTTCCCGCTATGTCATGGTCATTCCGTTCAACGGAGAGCTCAAACGGGGTCACGCAATCGACATCACCCCGCACGGCGACCTCCTTATAAAGGAGGACGACGGAACGATCAGCCATGCGTTCTTCGGGGAGTGCATACCCTCACAAAGGAAACATAGATGAAGCACGACAAACCGATTCCTTTACGAATGATAGTCTTTTCGGCGCTTTTTACGGCCCTTATGGCACTGGGCTCATATGCCGTCATCCCGATCGGGCCGGTCCCGGTCGTTCTCACCAACTTTTTTGTCATCCTTTCGGGCCTTTTTCTGGGAAGCAGATGGGGTGTGATGAGCGTATTCGTTTTCCTCCTCTGCGGGGCAGTCGGTCTTCCCGTATTCGCGGGCGGGGGTGCTGGTATCGCCCACCTGGCCGGACCCCGCGGGGGGTACCTCCTCGCCTATCTTCCCGCCGCGTGGACGGCGGGTTTTATTTCCTGTTCGGGGAAAACGTCGGTACCGAGGAATATCGCGGCCCTCGGAGCCGCTTCGCTTGTCATCTACGCTGCCGGGGTTCCCTGGCTGAAAATACAGACGGGCATCTCATGGGAAAGGGCGATGCTTGTGGGAATGTTTCCCTTTTTGATCCCCGATTCAATCAAAATCGCCGCCGCCGTTATCCTTTACCGGATGATCAGCCCGGCGCGGATGCATTTCATGCGGCAGGAAGACTCACGATGCTGAGTGCCGAACATCTCACCAGAACCTTCCCCGGAAGCGGCGGGGGATTGTTCGATGTGTCGTTCACGATAAGGCGCGGTGAGTTTCTCGTGATCGCAGGGAAAAACGGTTCGGGAAAGACGGTGCTGATGAAACACCTCAACGGACTTCTCGCCCCCACATCCGGACGGGTGCTCTTGGAAGGAAAGCCGGTATTGAAAGACCTCGCCCGCACGCGCAGAAAAATCGGGCTGGTGTTTCAGAATCCGGACAGCCAGATACTGGGTCAGACGGTCGAAGACGATGTCGCATTCGGACCGAGGAATCTGAACCTGGAAAACGACGAGGTAACACGGCGCGTCGACGAGGCACTCGCGGAAACATCGCTTGATAGTCATAAAGACAGGCTTCCTTATACCCTCTCGGGCGGAGAAAAACAGCGCTGCGCTATCGCCGGGGTACTCGCCATGAAATCCGATATCATCGTTTTCGACGAGCCCTTTACCCAGCTCGATTTTCCAGGGGTCAGGTCGATCCTCGAACGGATCATCGGGCTTCATCAAAAGGGAAAAACCATTATCGTGATCACGCACGACCTCGAAAAAGTACTCGCCCACGCGACGCGGCTTCTCATCCTTGAAAGGGGCCGCCTGGTATTCGACGGATTGCCGGAAGAGGGAATCGGGGTTGCGGTCTCCCGCGGCGTCCACCGCCCTTCATGCCGGTGCCTTTCGATCGAGGAATATACATGGCTGGGATAACGCTCTTCCATTATATTCCCGGCGATTCGTTCATGCACCGCCGGGACGCCCGGATAAAACTCATCTCCGTTCTCTCAGTCTGCGTCACGGTCATGACCGTCCGGTTCGCGAGTCTTGCCGTCCTTGCCCCCTTCCTCGTCGCGGCCGCCGCGTCTTCGGGAATCAAGGCAAACCGGATCATTACCGAATTACAGTACTTTTTTGTCTTCATGGCAGTCATCTTTCTCGTACGCGCTTGGTCCGAGGAAGCCGAACCGATTTGCCGGTGGGGGTGGCTCTCCCTCCCGCCGCTTTCAGGATTAACAGAAGCACTGCTTCTCACGGCCCGTCTCACCATGATCATTCTCGTTTCGCTTGTTCTCACTTCGACAACCAGGACAAGCGACCTGCGCGAAGCCGTGTACCGGCTTTTATACCGCATACCCTTCATCCCCGCTTCCAGGATTGCCGTCATGATGGGTCTCGCGATCGGTTTTATTCCCGTCCTGATGAGGCAATACGAAGAGATTACGGAGGCGTCGCACTCGCGTTGTATCGGCACGAGAAAGAACCCGGCCGCCCGTCTCGTCACCCTGGCACGCCCCCTTCTAACCGGCATATTCCGCCGCGCGGACGAGATCGCGGAAGCGATGGCATCGCGTTGTTATACGGAGGAACACGCAAAAACAGCGACGCGGGCAAAAAAGGGAGACTGGATATTTTTAATCTGTTCGCTGTCACTCAGTGCCTGCTCAATCGGCGTGAACGTTATTTTGATGTAGGAATTATTCACTGATCATTTTTGCATAAATCGGGATATAGTTTCACCGCACAATCGGGACATAAACCGTGCGAGAATTGCGCTTCCGAATATTTGCTTATATACGCCTCCAACTGATCCCAATACCCGCTATCGTCTCTTATTTTCTTGCAGCAGGCGCAAATCGGAATTATACCATGCAATATTTTAATCTGTTCAAGTGCCTTTTGAAGTTCAATGAAAAGGTTCGTGTTTTTCTCTTCAATTCTTTTTCGTTCGGTAATATCTTCAAACACAAGAAGGATATATTTTGAAATTCCATACTTCGTACGCACCTGCCGTGCGTTGAGAAACATCACCTTATGACCTATTGTATCGAACGTATGCTCTACAATGTAATTGTCAAAACATTTCTTTTCGGATAAAACCGTCTCGAGAAGATCTTTCAATCTGGGTATATTCCATTGCCTGTTCCCCAGATCATAAATGAACTGTCCTTCGGTCTCCTCAGCCGAAACCTGAAAAAAATCATAAAATGAGCGGTTTGCCGACACTATTTTTAATTTTTGATCAAGAATAATGAGAGGTTCGCGTATGGTATTCACGATATCGTTTGTTATCGGCATTTATACCCTGTATCTCCTTTACCGCGGAAGCCGGTAACGACGGTTAACGGCGGGCATGTCAAGAGAAATGCTTTCTGATGGTCTGATCGTCTTCAAACCACCCGGTTTCCCGCTTTTCCCGTAATCCTTTCCCGTAGCGGCCCGTCTCTTTGTCCCTTTCGCCAAGAACTCCGTGCCTGAATTTGTCGAACCATGGCGTATTGGCGTTGGCAATAAGACCGATCAATCCGCCCAGTAATGAAATTCCCAGAAAAAGGAAAAAAAGCGCCGCAAGGTCGTTATTAAGGGAAAAATAGTCCGTGATGATATACTTGTTCGTTCCCATGACGGAGAGAATCAAAAAATTCAGTATAGTGAAAACAATCCAGAAATATACCCTCCACGCCCTTTCGTTCCTTCCATGGATCTTTTTCATGATTTTATTTTCCAGATTTCTCCCGCGTATCTGTTTCATGATTTCATTCCAGCTTTCGCCGGGAAACTCAATTTGTTTGAGTATGTTCTCCAATTCTGATTCAAGATGATCATCCATGATAATCCTCCCTCGTGCTGTCTGCCGTTAAAAAAACAAAACATTCACTCTCTACGATAATGTATAATATATCGCTGTTCATAACTCCAGCTTTTTTTTTATCAACTTTTTAGCACGGAAAATGAACGATTTGACCGTATTCAACGGCACCCTCATGATCCGTGCGATATCTTTATAGCACAAACCGTCATAATAGAACATTTTGATGACGATTGCGAATGTATCCGGCAATTCTCCAAGAACTTCCCGCACCCTCCTGCTCCGTTCTTTTTTCAGGAACCCGCTTTCCACGGATTCACGCCGGTCAACAAGATAATCTTCTTCAACATGGTCGATATTTACTTCTCTTATCACTTCCCTTTTCGCCTTTTCCGCATGGTACTGATTTACCGCACAATTGAATGCGATCCTGTAAAGCCATGCCTTAAAGAGTCCTTTCCCCTTGTACGAATCGAGTTTTTTAAAAATCTTTAAAAACACCTCCTGGGTAAAGTCTTCGGCGTTATCGTGGTCATGAAAAAACTTCAGACCAAGATAATAGATCCTTCCCGTATGCCGCCGTACGATTCCCCTAAACGCATCGATATCACCGTTTTTGACCTTTTGCACCAGGACATCATCATCCTCTCTCTCCATACCTTATTTTAATGATGTTTCCTATACATGATACCATAATAGGTAATGATTCCCAGACCGGCCGTTATCGGTATGATACCGCCGAGAAGGGAGGGATTCAATCCGTTGTAAAGAGCAAAAAAAACGGTAAGACCGACGCCGATAAACAGGGCGACAATACCCAGAAGCAGCAGTTTATCATCGATCCTGCGCGGCGGCGGCGTTCCGCCCTTCTGAATGATTATCAATCGTTTCTGATGATCCCAAAACATGAAAAAATAGGCGAGTATCCCAAGGACGATGACACTGACAAGCGGAACGATCGCGATAATCACCTGTGCGGCGTCACACAAACCGGCCGGCGCGGTATCCGGCACAAGGACTTCAATACCACTGCTACAAAGTAATTTCATCTGTACCTCCAACAGGGGAAAACCGGTTACTCCCGGTAATTTTGTTTCTACAATACCCTTTTAATCCCCTCTGTTCAACCTTGTCAAAAATATTTATCCATTCTTTCCAATGAAGACAGGAAGGAAGACCGATATGTTGCAGCAAGGAAAAAATATGTTTTTTTATGCAACATTCCCGCTTCTCCGCCTGTCATGCAATGAAAAGGAGGTAATAATGAAAAAAACGGACATATATGATGATGATATGGAACAGTTGACTTCGGAGAGGACGGTCGGAAATGTTTTACTTGTAGAGCCGAAATCTCCGGATTTCAATATCTATACGATGTTTAAAATACCGCGTATGGGACTCGCCATTCTGGGAACCCTTGCCCGGAACGCCGGATATAATGTAAAAATAATTTACCAGGAGACCACGCCGCTTACCTATGATCTTATCATGTGGGCCGATATGATCGGTTTTTCCATCATCACATCCACGGCACCGGAAGGCTACCGGCTTGCCCATTCGACAAGAATCCTGAACAAACAGCGGAACAAGAATATTCCGATCCTCTTTGGCGGGGTTCATGCGACATTCAAACCGGAAGAGGCCTTGCAGTACGGAGATTTTGTTTTCAGGGGGGAGGCGGAGAACACCTTTGTTCCGTTCCTGGATGCATTCAATCGGGGTGACGATATAACGGGGATACCGGGGCTTAGCCGGAAGGAGAACGGCAGGTTTATACACAACCCCGTTGTCACGGAAAGGGTCGATATGAACGATGTGCCGACACCGGACTGGTCCCTCTTCGTCAACTACAAACCCATTATCGGCATCGCGATGACCTCCCGGGGGTGCCCCTATGACTGTAGTTTCTGCTCAGTTACCGCAATGCTCGGCCGCCGCTACAGAACCCGCTCCGACGATCTCATTATACAGGACCTTTCCGCCACATCAAGCAAACACGTCTTTTTCTATGACGACAATTTCACCGCGGACAGGAAAAGGACAAAGCGTCTGTTAAGGCGGATTATCATGGAACGGGGTATTACCCATCATATCCGGGATTTTTCCGCACAGGTGCGGGTGGATGTGTCAAAGGACCCCGAAC
The DNA here is from genome assembly GCA_016930085.1 of Spirochaetales bacterium. Classification (NCBI taxonomy): domain Bacteria; kingdom Pseudomonadati; phylum Spirochaetota; class Spirochaetia; order Spirochaetales; species Spirochaetales bacterium. The sequence continues at coordinate 27,872 of JAFGHO010000045.1, read as the reverse complement.
TTCTCGATCTGATGAAGGAGGCGGGATTCAAGACATTTTACATCGGTTTTGAATCCGTGAATCAGAAGACTCTCGAGTTGTACAAAAAGGGCCAGACCTTGAACGAAAGCATCGAATCAATCAGGGAAATACACCAACGGGGAATCCAGATTCACGGTATGTTCGTCTTCGGCTCCGATGCGGACGGCAAGGAGACCTTCAGGGAAACACTCGCTTTTGTCAAACAGAATAAAATCGAGACGGTCCAGTTTCTGATTATCACCCCCCTTCCCGGTACCGATCATTACAGGAAGCTGGACAATGAAGGAAGGATACTCTGTTACGAATGGGAGCGCTACGACGCCTTCAATACGGTATTTCTCCCGAAAAAGATGTCACCCTACCACCTCCAGATATGGACGATACAATACATGAAACGCTTCTATTCGATCAGGAGAATGCTTAAAAACCTGTTCAGGGGCAGAATCTGGCTTGCGTGTCTCTATGCCTACGGGTGGTTCACGCTATATCTGTGGAGCAGGAATAACAGAAAAAAACTCAGGAAACTGCTGGAAGACAGCAGGAAGCTTTTTGTTCCGGAAATCATGCAGGCACCGTGTCCGGTCCGAGAGTGATTTCGGAAGGGGTATTTAAGAGAGAATCGGCGCACCGGAATTCGCGGAAAGAAACGGAATGGATGTGCAGTTTTTCTTGAATGTCTACCGTATAATTACGGCAAACCATTAGGATACGGGGATTATATCCGATGCAGGTGTCTCGCATTGCGAATGGCTAACATCGATTCATCTCGTCTCTCCTGCATTTTGAATAAAGCGGTTGATATCAATTCGACCAGGTATCGATGATGTTGTCCGAGTCATCCCTTAAATAGATAATCTCATCGCTGTCGTTGATCTGGAACCCTATGGTTGACTGGGGAAATTTCTTTTTCGCGTACGCGGTGAGAATCGTTCCTTCGGGGATATTGTATGCCCACGGATCATTAATATCTCCCGGTTTCCAGTTGGATATATCCGCCTCATTATCCGCGTTGTTCTTGAGGGTGATCTGTTCCCGGCTAATCGGGGGCGCGGTAACCGAATAGATATACACGCCCGGTTTTTCTCTGTCTCCTGTATACGGCATGCATCCCGTGAAGATGATGAGTGATAATAACAGAACAATCAGGTGTCTCATGTTTTTTTCCTTTTTTGCATTAATGGCTTCAAGGCGATGAGGAAAAGGAAGATATTGCATTGCCCATCGCCGGGCCTCTTCTTGTTTTTTGCTGTTCAAAGCAGCATGACTATAACACGGAATACGGCATTCGTCAAGGAGAACAGGAATGCTTCAGGTGAGGAAAAACAGGATTTTTATAAATTGAAAAAGCGGATGAAATGCCGATGACGGCAGAAATTTTCCGGGATGATTACTGTTTCCCTAAAAAAATCAATACAGTGTATATTTTTTCATCGTTATACAATACAGGAGAACAAATATTTTCAGGAACGTCAATGGGGAAAACAACGAATGAACCGGTATCACGCCGTCATATTGAAAAGCCGGGAACACGCACACATGTATATCACGGAAATTATGTATCGAAAGTTCACGCTGCTGCATGCGGATTTGAATTGCTCTCGTATCACCCGGCCCGTGCGGTGACTGTTGGAGTTGTTTTTTGCGTTTGTAGAGAAATATGGTAACAAAGTCATCGAAGAATTTGAGAAAACATTCAAACAGATGGATATTGAGAAGAATATGAGACAAACCCCTTGGAGGAAATTACGACAATTGTTCAAGATTCTTCAGCATTTACCGGGTCGAAATAACTTTATTTCTTTGTATACGAGTCATTATTCACCTTTTTGGATACTTCGTCGCTGAAAAACACATATACCATCCCCCCCCTTCAAACATCAATTTTTAAACCGGGAAAACAGGAGAATCATGTCCGTAAGCCTATTACTATCCATACCGCCATACCCGACAGACATTTAGGCAACTTTTTTCCGAAAACCGCCCGGCGGGTTTTCGCCGCAGCAATCAAAGGCGAGACTGACCCGGGCAGAGACGGCGTTGACTGGTACGGGTATGCGGGCGACAACCGGTATATGATAATCGATCCCGGGAGATAGTATACTGATCATTCAAAATGATAAAAAAACCGGTTTATTCTATCAACTTTCTAGAAAAAATCAACAAAAAGTACTTTACGCCTAAAAAAAGCTGTGTTATTATGCAATGAAATTTTTCCTTTAGTTTTAAAGGGCAAATATAGAAAGTTTACAAGGAGGAATTACATGAAAAAAATTATGGCAATACTTGTATTGCTCATGCTGACAGTCGGCATGGTGTTTGCAACCGGAACTCAAGAAAGTACCGGTGGTTCGAAAGTCATCAATCTGTGGAGCTTTACAGATGAAGTTCCCAAAATGCTTGACAAGTACAAGGAACTGCATCCGGATTTCGATTATGAAGTCAAAGTTACTATTATAGCAACCACAGACGGTGCTTATCAGCCGGCTCTTGACCAGGCCCTTGTCGGCGGCGGTGCAGATGCTCCCGATATCTACACAGCTGAATCCGCTTTCGTCCTCAAGTACACACAGGGTGACATGGCTACTCAAGCTGCCCCTTATAAAAGCCTCGGCATCGATGTAGCAAAAAAATTAAAAGAGTGTGATATCGCACAGTATACTGTCGATATCGGTACAAGAGCTGGTGGCGATCTTGTTGGTCTCGGTTATCAGGCAACAGGCGGTGCTTATATTTATCGCCGTTCAATTGCCAAGGCCGTCTGGGGAACGGATGATCCCAAAGTTATCAAAACCAAAATCGGCCCGGGCTGGGACAAATTTTTTGAAGCCGCCGCTGCCCTGAAAGCAAAAGGTTACGGAATCGTTTCCGGTGACGGCGATGTATGGCATGCTGTAGAAAACGGCTCAAAAAAGGGCTGGATTGTTAACGGCGCACTCAATATCGATCCTGATCGGGAAGCTTTCCTTGACATTGCAAAGAAACTCAAGGACAATGGTTACCACAATGATACACAGGACTGGACGGATGCCTGGTTTGCAGACATGAAAGACGCCGGCCCAAAAAAGATTTTAGGTTACTTTGGTCCCGCATGGCTCATCAACTATGTCATGGCAAATAATTGCGGCGATACATACGGCGACTGGGCTATTTGTGAACCGCCGGTAGGTTTCTTCTGGGGCGGAACATGGGTTATCGCGAATAAAAACACCAAAGTTGACAAAAAAGTTCTGGGCCAGATCATTGAATGGATCACACTTGATTGTTCCAACACAGGCCTCCAGTACTACTGGGCAAACGGAACGTTCAATCCCGACAATCCGACAAAAGATGCTGTCGCTTCCGGTACGGTCATGGCTAAATCAGACGGTAAACTCAAGTTCCTCGGCGGACAGAATATGTTTGACGTATTTGTCCCTGCAGGCGCATTTGCAACCGGTAAAAACAAAACCCAGTACGACGAAACGATTAACAGATTCTGGCGCGATCAGGTCCGGGAATATACTTCCGGCAACAAAACTCGCGCGCAGGCTATTGCTGATTTCAAACAGATGGTAGCCGACAACCTCGATATCGTCGTAAAGTAGTTTTCTAAAAGACTGGAGCGGACGGATTCATCCGTTCGCTCCATATTTTTTTGTATCCGATATTTCTTAATTATTGTGGGGCTTCATTTTGAGCCTGTAATTGGCATTTCATGAATTGCAGGTATTATTTTGGCAATTCATATTTACTCTTCCACGTAACATTCAGTATCTGGCGGCGGGAGTAAAATTGCCGGACCTTACAGTTTTAATATCTGATATATGAAAATAAAAGACACAATAAATTTTACCGGAGGTTAAAACCCATGGCGCAAACCAGAATCCATCGCATACGTCAGAAGAGTGTCAGCTATGCAAAATACGGCTATATATTCTCTATTCCTTTTGTCGTGGCATTCCTGATCTTTGCCTTATATCCGGTTATATACACTATTACCGTTGGTTTCACGGATTTAAAGGGTATAGGAAAAACCGATTTCAAGATATTACCGGATATATTCGGAAATTTCAAAAGCATACTTGCCAACCCTTCATTCACGATATCATTGTTAAATACGTTGATAATCTGGGTTTTCAACTTTATTCCGCAGCTGGGACTTGCGCTTCTCCTTGCTGCCTGGTTTACAAACGCCCGGTTGAAAACCCGCGGTCAGGGGGCTTTCAAAGTCCTTTTCTATATGCCGAATATAATTACGGCGGCAACGATAGCCATCCTCTTCAACGTTCTGTTTGGATATCCGAAGGGACCCATCAACGATATACTGATGGGCCTGGGTATGCGAAAGGAACCTTTTTTCTTTTTACAGTCGGCATGGGCGTCGCGGTTGATCGTCGCGTTTATCCAGTTCTGGATGTGGTACGGCAATACAATGCTGATACTTATCGGCGGGATCATGAGCATCAGCCCGGCGCTGTTTGAGGCCGCCGAAATGGATGGAGCATCGGCACCACAGATGTTCTTACATATAACACTACCGAGTGTGAGAACGATAATCCTCTATATTCTTGTCACCAGTTTAATCGGCGGTTTGACGATGTTCGACATTCCGTGGCTGTTCAATCTGGGAAGACCCGATAATGCGACCCTTACCACAAGTATGTTTATTTACAACCAGGCTTTTGCAGGAAGCTACTTGTTTAACCGCGCGGCTGCGGCAAGTATGGTTATGTTTGTCATAATCGGATTTCTTTCGGCAGGCCTTTTCTATATCCTGCGGGACAAGGACGAAGTAAGGTTTCGCAAGGAAAAGAAAGCATTGCTTAAAGCGGCAAAGGATGCTGCCAGAGTACAACGGAAAGCCGCAGCAGAGGGAGGTGCATAATGATAACAATAGATAAAAGCAGCCTGAAAACCGCACAGACAATCAACAAGACCATTATATACACGGTATGTATCTTTTTATCCATACTGAGTATTTTCCCCTTTCTTACCATGGTTGTGAATGCAACAAGAGGAACATATGAAATCCAGCAAACTGCGGTTTCACTGATACCCTCAACTCATTTACTCGATAACATTAAAATTATATTTAGCGGAAAAAGTTTTGATCCGTTTACCGGCTTTATAAACTCGATGATAATATCCGTGGGAGCCACTATATGCGCGTTATACTTTTCTTCACTTACCGCATATGGTATTGTGGCATATGACTGGAGACTGCGCAGACCTTTCTTTACGTTCATTATGCTGGTCCTCATGCTCCCGGTTCAGGTGTTTACCATAGGCTTTTACCAGTTTATATACCGGATCCACTGGACCAACAGTTTCTGGCCCCTGATACTTCCGGCAATAGCAGCACCGGCCACCGTATTCTTTATGAGACAGTATTTACTGGCGACACTGTCGCTTGATATTGTCAATTCCGCAAGAATCGACGGAGCAAGAGAGTTTTATATTTTTAACAGGATAATCATGCCAATCATGAAGCCGGCTCTCGCCGTCCAGGGCATATTCATATTCGTATTCAACTGGAACCAGTTGTTTCTGCCTCTGGTATTACTGACCGACAGTGATAAATATACAATGCCTATTATGGCGAGTCTTTTGCGCGGTGATATCTACAGGACCGAGTACGGAGCGGTTTATCTGGCGCTGACATTAACAGTCCTCCCGCTTTTTGTTGTTTATTTCTTATTATCGAAGTATATAATAGCGGGAGTCACCCTGGGGGCTCTGAAAGAATAAGTTTAACGGTGAAAGCAAATTAAAAAGGAACAGCATCTATGTCTGTTCCTTTTTTTTGCATTGGCCCACCTCATTGTAACGACGATCGGAATTCAACTTTATTGAATACCACCTTATTTCATTTACAATTGGACTTCAACGAAGTTGATTACCTGTCAATCCGGACACTCATCCGGCAAAGATGTAAAACCGTCAATTATTCTTCATCCCTTATTGCATTACCTACCGGATAATGCTTAATCAGCTTCCGGCATTTTACACAACCTTATTCCCGGACTGTTTATACATAAATTTAATCCATAAATTAATTCCATAATAGTAATATTTGTTGATTTGGCGCGCAATTATTAGTATTTCAATAATAATATAAATGTTCAGTAGCTACAAATGAGTTTTACTTTACCTGTTCTTTCATGTGTATAGAATGCACTGCCCCGGTAAGCGGAAACGACGGACGCGATGATCCTCCCCAACAACACCCGCAGCATCAAAAAAGAGTCGGATTCGGAAAACATCGGACAACAGACGATCTTGATACGATCATTACATGATCTTTCCTTTTTTAAGTCTTCTATTCAATGCGGACGTTGAAAGACCCAGTAATTTTGAGGCGATACGCTGGTTTCCATTTGCTTTTTTCATTGCCTGCTGGATAAAAAAGTATTCGACCTCGTCAATGGTCGGGAAATTCCCTGAATACGTAATTAAACTCGAAGGGCGCGTTGTTTTTTCTATATTTATGAGCGGTTTATTGCCGTGCTGCCGGATATAATCGCGAAAGAAGGCGGTTCCCAGCGCACCTCCTCCCGAATGAAGATTCACGGCCCGGTCGATCATAGCGGCGAATTCCCTGACATTGCCCGGATAATGATAACTTGATACGATACTTATTAATTCCGGATCGATTTTCGGCTTTGCTTTATGGTACGCGTTTGCCGATTTTTCCAGAAAAAAATCAAGCAGCACAGGTACATCATCGAGCCTCTCTCTTAACGGCGGTATAGTTATTTTTTGCGAAAAACGGTAATAGAGATCTTTCCGGAACCGGCATTCTTCAATTTTTTCATCAAGACTGACATTGGTCGCGGCAATAATACGGGCATCGGAATGTTTTGTTTGATCGCTTCCGATATGCCGGTACTCCCTGTACTCAAGGAAACGAAGCAATTTAACCTGAGATTCCGTATCGAGTTCTCCGATTTCATCGAGAAATAGCGTGCCGCCGGCAGCTTCTTCGACGAGGCCCCTGCGTTGTGTAACGGCTCCGGTATATGCTCCCTTTACATGTCCAAAAAGCGTATCTGAAAAAATCGTCGAATCCAGTCCCGCGATGTTCTCGGCAATGAATTTCCCCGTCCGTTTACTCGAAAGGTGAATTGCCTCGGCAATAAGCTCTTTCCCCACACCACTCTCCCCGCAAATCAAAACAGGTTGATTACTGTCTGCAAACGATTCAATCACTTTAAAAATAGTCAACATTGAATCATTCCGGGTGATTATCTTGGAAAAAGCATCGGGATACATGAGACCGTATCCCGAAAGACTGTTTCGAAGCCTGTTGTTTTCTTCGGTCAGGATTCGCCGTTCGATACAGTGACGGATGACCGTTGCAAGCCGTTCTCTTTCGACGGGCTTTACCAGGTAATCGAAAGCGCCGTTCCGCATACAGTCAACCGCGGAGTCGATCGCGGAGATTCCCGTTACGACAATAACGGGAATCTCCGGATAATGCAGCTTTATTTTCTCGAGCAGGTCCCTCCCTGAAACATGGGGCATGGCGAGATCGATAACGACACAGGAAACGGAATTCTTTGCAAGCAGGGACATGACCCGGCGGCCGTCGTCGCACAGGATACTGTTTGTTATACCGTATTGTGCGCACGCGGTCTTTTCCGCATCGAGCATCTCTTTTTCATCGTCGACAAACAGAACGGGATCGCCGGGAAATACGATACCGGTGTCCGTGACCGGCAGGCTTTCCCGCATTTTGTCATCATGCGGTTGTATGTGCAGTTTATTGAACAGGCCCGCTTCAAGAAGGTTCGACACCCGTGTCTCCAGCTCGAGCGGACCGAACGGTTTGACGAGGTAGTCTTGCGGCAGTACGGTTTCATCGGTATTTGTCATATCCTCGGTTGTTCTGGCCGTGACGAGAAGAACGGGAATACCCTCCGTTTTAGGGTTCGAACGGAATTTCTTTAATAAAGCGATGCCGTCCGTCCGGGGCATGAGAAGATCGACAATGACAAGGTCCGGTTTACTGTCACAGGCAATTCTGAACCCCTCTTCCCCATCCGTCGCCTCATACACGCTGTATCGTCGAGATAGAACCAGCCGGAGGTAATCACGCATCTGGCCGTCATTATCGATAACAAGAATGGTACCGTGCCGTTTCCCCGATGTGCCGTTTATTTCAGCGGAAGATGTTTCGGACCGCTGCATTAGATCCGAAAAAAGAAGGTCAGCATGTGATTTGAATCGGCCGGTAAAACCGGCCGATTCCGATCCTGTCTCTACCGAACACCGGGGATCATTTTCAAAAGCCGTATCCGTTGCGGGAAGATAGATATCAAAGACCGTGCCCTTCCCGGGTCTGCTTTCCACCGTAACGATACCGTGATGCATGGCAATATATTCTCTCACCAGTGCAAGACCGATCCCGCTTCCGAAACTCCAGCTTCCGGAATTCGCGTTTTGGTCGCGTTGTTCCCCCTGTTTATACCGTTCAAAAATAACGGACAGATCTTTTTCCGGTATGCCGATTCCCGTGTCCCTTACCCTTATGCCGTACACCTCCTGCGGTTTTTCAAAAGGCCATTCAATTTTTAGACTTTCGAGGAATACCGGAGGAATGCATTCCACGATTATTTTGTCGCCCTTTTTTGAGAATTTGAGTGCATTGGATAAAAGATTGGAAATTACTTTTTCCAATTTTTCCTTGTCGACGGGAACAAAAAAAGTGTCGACGTTCTTTTTGAATTCCAGACGTATTCCCCTGTTCTTCGCAAGCGGTAGAAAATACTCGACAAGAGAAAAGAGAAGATCGACAATATTACATCGATTAATGACAAGATCCATTTTCCCCGATTTTATTTTTGACAAATCGAGAAGCTGTTCTATTAAATACAACAGCTTTTGCGAGTTCCGTTTTATGATACTGAGCGTTTTAAGTATTTCCGGTTTGTTCTTGATCTCATTATTTTCAAGAAGCGTATCAAGGGGACTGAGAATAAGCGTCAGCGGTGTTCTGAACTCATGCGTAATATTCTGTACAAAGTGCTCCCTGTATCGCTCAACCTGCTTGAGTGTTTTATTCGCGGCCTCGAGCTCCGTATTTATATTTTTGAGCTTTTTCGCGGTGAGTGCTTTGTCGATGAGTATTCTTTTTTCCCGGTCCTCGATAACAAAACGATAAAAACATATGAGAAGTAACGCGACGCAGAGTCCCGCAAGATCGTGGGTCATCGTCAAAAGCACCCGAACACTGATAAAAACCCAGGCCGCAAAAATCATATAAAGAAAAATCAGGCAAACGGAAGAAACAAGATACCCTGCCGGACGAAGCGTAAATGAAAGCACCCAGAAGATCAGTGCAACAACAAGAGAGATGATGACATGAATGCCGATTCCGGGTTTATGAATGAATTCCCCCGTGAGTATCGTATTTGCAATATTGAGATGCAGACCGCTCAGCGGATAAACGCGATCGAAAATCCCGGGGCCATAATCTTTATTTCTCGTGGAAGTATCGGAAAACAAAACAATCGAACCTTCAAAATCATCGTAAAGTCTCAATTTGAGACCGGTATCCATTTCGGTTTTTAGAAGATTATGAACGGGAAAGTGAATAAAGGAATCATCCCAGGATCCGGCAAAGTTGACGATTATACGGCCCTTTGCATCAATGGGAATCGTTATGTCTTTTCTTACGAACTCACCACACCGTGCATCGGGGAGCCGGATATATCTGCCGAAGAAGACTTCGATATCCGGGGAAGCGACACCCAGAACATCGGCGAGCATACGCAGCACCAGGGCGGGAAAATATCCGTCTTTATATTTATACAACAGGGGAAACCGGCGGTTGATCCCATCGACATCCGGATCGCATGTAATATGTCCCAGACCGCAAGCGTTTTCCGCAACATCGGGAATGGGCGTTATGATCATCCGGGCGGCAGGCGGATTCCCTTTCCCCAGTACTTTGGGATACCAGAGATTTTTCTCGACAAGTGCTTCATTATCGTTATTGATACCGGCCCGGTCAAATCCGATCACATAATTTTCGGGATAAAGGATGACGGGAACATAAATTTTTGCCTGCCCGGCGGCCCGCTTGAATTGACGGTTATCTTCAAGGTACCTGCCCCGTTTACTGAAAAAAATATCGCATGCGATTGCCTTTACACCGGCATTGGCGATCGTCGAGAGAATTCTGTAATACAGATTATTATCATCACCGGCCGTTTCAAAGGAGTGATAACTCGTGTCATCGAGGACGGCATGAATAATATACGGAGAAATATCTCCCTTTCCGTTAAGTGTATACCTGAGTTTGAAAAAACCATCCGATATTTTGTTCTGCCAGGATTCAAAGAATGAAGGCGCTATAATAAAACCAAACAGATAAGCGAGTAAAAACGAAATAAATGTAATAACCGCCCCGAGGAACAGCACTTTCCTGTTAATGTGCCACCCGGAATGTTTTTGCATAAAAACTCTCAACTTCAATCCTGTCAATAAACTGACGAATCGTCTTGTCTCCCCGATAATCGCCGGCGATACTGAGGGGCCGTTCATCCGGACCCTGAAAAACACTGTTTCTCTTTTTTAAATCCCTTATCGCTTCAAGAACGGACTGTTTTGCCATATTCATCATCTTCTCCGTAACGGATTCCTTTTCCAAAAGATCAAGGTAATCCGTGATTGCCTGTTCCAGCCCTTCACACCGCGTGCGGGAAACAATAAGGTGAAATACTTCCATACCGCCGTCATTTTTAAGATACAACCAGATATTTTTTTCCGGAACATAGTATTCTTTTCCCGTCTGATAATCGGCAAAAAATTCACGTTTCATATCCGGGAAAAGGATAAACAGGTCATTCCGCGAATCATATAGAATAAGGTAGATATAGGCATTGCGAACAGGTTCCAGATAGATCTTCAGGCGATTCCCCGATGTCAGGTTGTTAATGTATTTATTGTGATCGATAGATTGTATTTCCCCTGTTTCATCTTTGTACACAAAAGCCCAGCGAAAGCATACGCTGTTTGCGGCTTGTTCTTCCGCATAATGATAAAAAAGCGGAATCAGGAACATAATAACCATGAAAACCTTTTTTCTTAAAACGGACATTTTCACCTCACATTTCATTCGACAGGGGCCTGTTGCTTTACCGTACAACTGGTTTCCGTCACTGTTATTTTTCTCATTATCGATATTGACGGGGTATTGATTCTTTCCGTTGATGATTCGGTGTCCGATACATCGCAGACAATGGATCCCGTTTTAAATGAAGGAATATAATCCAGCGGATGGCATTCTCCGTTGGGAAGAATTTTCAGAATCCAGGAATCCGCCCTTTGAACGTCAAAAGAATACGTCTTCCCCGCGAGGAGATATCCGTTATCCGGCATCTCCTTGACACTCAATATAAAATCATTTTCACTCCCGCCATAGGCTTTTTGCCAGAGTATGTTACCCCTCCGGTCGATCTTCAAGATATGGCAATCCAAGCCTTTTCCGTAAACCAATTCAGTTGTGACGGCGATAATAAAATTTCCGTCTTCCGTTTCATCGATACTATGCGTCAATTCCGTCCATTGCTTAACGGAAGATTCATAAACAAAGGCTTTCTGCCACATAATGCCGCCCTGTGAACTTATTTTGATTATCTGCAAAATCCATTCGTTCTCATTTTCAGAGAAATCGGCGGAATCAATATGACCCGTCACGATACATCCGTTATCACTGGTATGTATCAGTGAACAAAGCCTGTCGTCACCGCTTTTCCCGTATCGCTTTTCCCAGATCACTTTTCCGAGACTATCGGTTTTTACTACCCAGAAATCGGAATCGCCGGACCCGAAGGAGGAGGTGTTTCCGCCGAAGATGATACAGTCATCATCGACAGCCTGCACGACGCAGGCTTCATCATATCCGGCCCCCCCGAAAATCTGCCTCCATAATATTTCGCCATTCGGGCCGAATTTTACCAGCAGGGCATCATGGCCTTTGCTCGTATCGGTGGCAAAAGATTCGGATTTACCCGCCAGGATAAATCCCCCGTCCGCCGTTTCGTCAATCCACATTGCCTCGTCTCCCTGACTGCCGCCGATACAATTTTCCCAGAGAATATTCCCCTCACCGTCGCACTTCATCACCCATATATCACTGCCGATTTCAATATCCCTGTCGTACATGTTTCCCGCAACAACGAGATCATCGCTTGAAGTGGTGATTATACGGCTTATCCGTTCATTTTTATCTTCCGTTCCATATGCCTTTTCCCAGCAAACGTCTCCTTCTTGGTCGAGTCCTATTATCCAGCTGTCCTCCCCGCCCATTCCGAATGAATCGGTATACCCGGCAATAACGTTATCATCGCCGGATAAAGAGATAATCGAGTTCATCTGCTCGTCCTCAACAGCGCCGTAACTTTTCGACCAATAAACAATATGGCCGTATGGATGCAGCGGATCAAAATAATGACAGGATAGCGGTAGAAAAACCAGTACCGGTATAAAACAAAGTAAAAAAACAATATAGGTCGACAGGGAATGACGATTTCCCATTCTTTTCCTCCATATAAAATAATTGCATTCGTTTTAAAAAGCCGACGACCGGTGCCCGGCGGACACCGGTTATGCGGCATTCATTCGTATCAAAAGGTAAGGACCAGTTCTATCCCCGGTTTCACGTCGGTGTAAAGTGTATTGTCGAAAAAAATCATCGAACAGTCTGCATTAACCTCGATCCAGAGTCGCGGGAATAAAATATATCCCGCTCCAAGTCCCGCCGACAGATAAAATTTCCCCGTGGTAAAATCATCAAGGCCGGCATACACCTCATTATATGTGATTGAATTGAGCGATATTCCGCAACCCGCACGGCACATACCATATAAAGGAAAGAAAAAAGATGTCATGTAGCTCACCTGAATTTCCACGGGAATAATGAGCATCGTATATGATGGTGCAAAACGTTCGTTTGTATTGATACTCCCCGCGCCTGCATATATGCCGAAACCGCAGATACCCCATGGCATGCTCAGGTTGAACCGGAACGACACATCGGGATTTGTTCCCGGATCCATCACACCTTCGACATCGCCAAGAGGAATCATCAATCCTAATCCGAGACCTATTGAAAAAAAGAATTTTTCGGATAAAAAAGGATACTTACTTTTCCGCATATTTCTTTCTGAGGAAGCATCGGGAAACGTATCGGTAAGGACGGTATTTGCTTCCCCCACCGTTTTTTCATCATTCTTCCGTGATAGACCGTCTGCCCTGTTTATTTCCTGTTTTTTCAGGAACAGGAGAAAACTGGCACCTTCCTGGTGTCCCGATCCTTTCAGACTTCCGAAAAGCGGTGTCGTTTCCGTCACCCCCAAACGAATCTCGTTAAAAAGCATCATCGGATCGAGATAAGGAGATATGTTTTTTCTCAATACGATTTTGAGCATACGGCAGAATGACGAGGTGTCCGGTACGGCTTCAAGGGCGCCCGATGTAATGACCTGCCTGGATATCAGGGCGTACGCTTTCTTGAAATAACCATCCTCTATCTCCTTTATTTTACCCCGCGTAATATTAAGGATATCACCGGAAAAACAGGAATCGGTAATAAGGCAGATATGGGCGGCCTTCATATTGGAAATAAGCCCGTGAATGATCTGATTGGGAATCCAGTGTTCCTGTTCGTATTCATCGGTACCGGCATCATACGGGATCCAGAAACCGGTTTTTGTCGTTTGATCATAATGGCCGTGGCCCGCGTAAAGAACAAGAAGAGAATCATCCTCGGTAAGCACGGTCTGCAAATCATAAAACACCTTTAAAATCATCGCCTTTGTGGCATTTTCATCATAGAGTTCCCTCACCTCATCGATATAATAATGAGTCGTAAGAATGTTCTTTATTTCACGGGTATCATCGACCGGGTTGGCCAGAGGAAACCACTTCAGATATTTACTGATACCGATAACCAGAAGGTATTGTTTTCCTACGTAAACATTTTGCGATTCCTTTTCTTCATCAATAAAACCGATACTTCTCGTATTGATGGAAAAACATAAAAAAGGAACCAGAAGCATGAGATACATGATCGATAGAAGGATTTTTTTCATTGCATACCGCCCGCTATCACATATTTACCGGTTACTATTTTTACATATTTGCGATTTTTAGTATACCATTGTAGTATATCCGGGTCAATAAAAAACTAATGTGCAATCCCGAATAACTCTTCCGCTACGGCGTTATGGTTCAAAGCAAGAAAAAATACGCGATCGATTATCTCCTTTGGTTCCGCAATGCATTGCGATTTCGCAATGCATCCCATTTCCTTATAAAATAAATATTTACCGCTATTTTTCACTTTCCGTATACATGCATTGCGATAACGCAATGCATGCCATTGCCGTTTCATTCATCACGTATTGAATCCAATTCTCTATATTTATTGAACATATATTTATTCCGAACGGCTGGTATACTTATTGCTTTTAATTACACAAGAGACAATACGGCAAAGGCGGAAGGCAAATTCGCCATGGAAGATATATTTCGAACGGAATTACCGTATTATTCAAGGTTAAAAGACGTCTGCGTTAAAGCGCAGACGTCAAAAAATAATTTTATTATTGCCAAAAGGAGACAATCTATGAGAAAAAAAGTTTTTTATTCAGTTATCGTTATGGCGTTGTTATGTTTTTGTTTATTGAGGACCTTCGGGAATCCCATACCCCTTCCGACACTCATCATGCCGGAAGAATGGATTTCCGTGTCCATTAATGAAAGAGACGACATACTGCCAGGCAATGACAATTCCCTCGAGGCATCGGTTGACGGTTTATATCCGATGAGAAACCTGAAATATGAAAAAGTGCGGATTCTCGATCCTGTACCGCCCCGGTCGTATGATATACGGATAACGCTGGACGGAAACCCGCTCAAATGGACATGGAGTGACATGTTCTACGGAACGGTTCTTCCGGAATGGCCCCGTATCCCCCAGCTCGAATGGACGATTGCCCCGGTTCCGGAAAAATTCGACCTTACCGCACATTACAAGCACGGTCTCGTATACAGGGAAAATGAAATCGTCTTTTTCTATCCCATGGGGTGCTGGGATGGCCAGCCGATTTATTCGCCGAGCATGACGGCACATATAAAAACGAGGTTGCCGGGAAGATATCTGCCCAAAGGGGTGTTTCTGGATCACGATCCTGCGCCTTTCACGCTCTCCCTCGATCCGGATGTGTACTCGCCCGTCCCGGGCTGGGTGGTAGGCGGAGATTATCAAAGCAAACCCTTCCGGGCCCTGGAAAGGGATTACATCCTCACCATAATGGACCGATGGGGAGATCCCGCCGCATGGTTCTCCCAGCCCCCGGATATGGCGACGGGTTTCGCTTTGCCGTCAATGGACACAATCAATACCCCGGTACCGGCGGACGACTTTATACTGCCCGCCTCTTCTTTTGTTAAAGAGAACGTGGGCAACGTACGTTTCTGGGGAACCTATCCCGGATGGAGAACGAATATCGCCCATATGAATAATGCCGACATAAAACCTCCCTGTCCAAAATACATCCGTATAAGAATTTATGATTCAATACCGGATACATCGGACAATACGCCCCGTCCCGACTCACTGGTCTATGAATACAGAACGGAAACGTATAACCAGAAATTCTTCGGTTCCGTCGTAAAGGAAACCACCGAATCGGACGATACCGCGGATGCCGGGTGGTCGTATCATCATGTTTTTTCTTACGACATTTCCCTGCCCCGGCCTTTCATTCCCGTACCCGGACAACGCTACTGGATAAGTATAAGCTCGGGCCCCGTGGACGAGAATGTCATCTGGTCATGGGTCATCTCCCCCGTCAATGATTTTATCCCGGGCATTTATATGAGCAATGATTCACTTACGGATAATGCCGCCGTTATGCCCCGGCATTTGAATCTTTCATTCGTCCTTTCCACAACCCCCGATGTCGTCAATAATGGCGTTTCGTACAGGCTGGTGGACGGAAGCACAATAACCGTCGATTATCCCAATATGGAACGGCCGACGATCCGGCTTCCCATCGATGGTTCTTTTCTCCTTACACAAACACTTTCCTCCGCTTCGGGGTACAGGACATTCACCGTCACCAATCTATCGTTTATGCCGAAGAACGGAGACGAGCACACAAGCGGAAAAAACGGGAAGGGTAAATATCTTCTGGACAATACTACCGTCGACCCGGCACGGCAGCAGATGTCCGTGTCGATCAATATCGGCGGGAACCTTCCGGTAAGGCTGGATTCGGGATCGGTCGGTGTTCCGGAAGATATCGATTTCCCGTGGATCGATATAACGGTAAAAAACAACGGTACCAGTATCGGGTCCGTCTCGCCGCAGTATGCCGTTCACCTTGTCGCCGTCCCAATGCCCGGTTTTTCCTTTTCCACGGATTACCCCTTCACCTCCGGAAGTCTCGGGAACCACGTCTCCGACGGAGACCTTCTTTCTTCCAAAGGAACGATACTGTTGACGAATTCCGAGCTCATATCGGCGTTCAATCTTTATCCGACCTTTGCCGAACAGAAAGTCGGACTCGATGCCGTCATCGGACCGATCAACCATTTTTCTTCGGAAGACGGCTCGATGGTAACGCCGTATGTCCTTTTTTCTTCAAAAACAGATATCCTGGCGAAAGAAAATCCCGGCCATGGGGATATTTTAAACAACTTCGGAAGGGTGGTAAGGCGGAATATCGACCTTATTTCTCCATTCGGACCGATGCCGGTCGCTCAGGACACGGGTCTGGACGCATTGGCCGTTTCCCGGTCCCCGGTGACGGACGAAGGGTCAGCGGACATCTTAAGCGAAGCCGCCGAGATCCCCCCGGAAAAAAGGATCATTGTTTTTTCCATAAAAGAAGGATTTTTCTCAGAAAAACTCGGTGTCTATATCGGTCCCGGAGATATTCTTACGACGGACGGACGAATATACAAAACCGGCAAAGACCTGTTGCGGAATTTCAATCCGTTATCCGTATCCATTGAAGGCTCTATCGATATCGATGCCGTCTATATTCTTTCCAATGGCGAAATATGGTTTTCGACCGCCTCGGGATTCAGGGACGCAAAACTCGGCTATGTCGGATTCGGAGACCTGTTGAGTGAAAACGGAAGAATAATATTACGCAACCGCGATATTGTCGCCCCGTTCAACCCCATTGAAGACCTGGCCGACTTCGGGCTTGACGGCATATCGGTACTCCAATAGTGAAACACACGCAATGTAATGTATACCAAGTGAACCGGGGAAACCCCGGTTCACTTTTTTTTTGATGCTATAGAAAGACAAATATACTAATTTACTATCTGTCACACTCAAGATTTATTGTATAAGAACACGTGGAATTCGGATCGTCAAACATGGTATGCGAAACCGTATATGTCCCTTCTTTAAGCGGCACGACATTCGTAATACTGGTGCCATACATACCGACAAGTATTCCCGGTACTAAATAATCGACATTCACACAATCACCTTCGAGACAAAAATCAAAATTAAAAAATCCGGTAACCTCAAAATCTCTCAGCATCATAATGTGCAAATAATCACCCGCCCTTCCCGTTATCAATAAACTCAGTTCCAGCGGAATAACTTCATTTTGCCTCCAGCCGGGGGCACATGATCCTATCATGACGCTTTGAGCCGCCGTCGCTTCGCCGTAAATATATGTATAGTCAATGCCGCTTTCCCGTTCCAATAATTCATCCAATTCATCCTCTATCACTTTCCCGTCGTTTACCGTAAAACTGAAATCAACCGCATAATCGGCTGTAATAGGAAGACAAGGAACGTGAGATGGTGCTGAAAAAGAAAAAAGGACATCCATTGTCCCTTTCCATTTTTTGCAATCGATCACGTCGATCGTCACCTCATTATCGAATACTTTGTGTTTCGGCGTATCGTAACTTCTTTCAATGATCCCTTCGCCCATTGCAACGATCGTTATAAGAGAATAGACGACATCCGCGTCCGCATGTATCGTCGCCGTCCCCCCTTCATCTTCGGCCGTGAATGTTATAACGGCATTTCCCGAAACGTCTGTCCGTTCCAATGATGAATCGATGCTCCCGACACCGGTATGGCTGAAATTGACACTCTGTCCGTCATGATCTTTGCATCCCATTTTGACGTGGGCCGTTACATCAGTCTGTTCCCCTTTCTGCAGCACGGTCCTTCCGGCCGTAAATTCCATTTCAGGTTCACATCCGGGAGTCATTTCCATAACCCTCGAAAATTCTTCCGGAGCGTCCGTACAATCGGAAAATGTTACCGATATCGTGCTTTCGGATATTTTACAATTACCCGAATCGCAAATATAGTCGGGTTCCCATTGTTCGATAACAAGCTCTCCGCATTTACAGGGAAACTGACGGCAGTATTCTTCACCTTTTTTTAACAGATCCTCTATTTTCGAGACCGTACTTGCGGAAAAATGATTCACATATATTTCCAATGTCTTTTGTTCCGGATCGAAAACCATTTTCGACTTTCTCGGTGCAAGAGTATTATTTTCCGGATCGAGTTCATGCATGAAAGGGATATCCCCCTGCCCGATATCGACTGGGACAATCAATCGCAATGGCAGGTCGAACGACAATCCGTCCGGCTCCGCCTCAAAAGAGCAAATCATTTTAGACGCCGATATGCCATACCTTTCATAGATGGATTCGGTCAAGTTTTTATCCGCTTCTTTTATACGGATTACCGTATCCCGATGTACCGCCCCTTCGGGAACGATCAGTCTATATCCGTTCAAAAGGTCATACGTTCCTCCGGCCGGAGTAATGGATATACCGACCGAATCCGAATGATTATCTTCGTCACCGTCGCATTTCGAACAAAGCAGGAGTAAAACCGATGATATAAAAGATAATAAAAACAAGTACTTACCAATAGATATCAAAATATTTTTTTTCATATGAAATACTCCTTTTAAGATCAAACTGTAAGTAAAATCATATCGCTTGTCAAGAAAGAATAAAGAAAATCCGATGAGCCTGCTTTTACGATTGTTCTGCCTGGAGTTTTCACCCCGGCTTTTTTCAGGTTCGTAACAGCGAACCAGTTCGTGTAAAAAAAATTCGTGGGGCTGCTTGGCTTGATGACACTCCGGTATATTTTATATTTTATTCGAGGAAGAACGATATTTTCCTAAAATATCTCATTTAACTCGATTGATAAATCCGGCAATATATGTGTGGTAATGCCGTCGGTAAAAGTACCGCGCTTCATATATTTTCCCCCGTGTAATACATACTGTTGCACTTCATTATTATCAGGATCGACTATCCAGTACTCTTTTACTCCGAATTTTTCGTAAAGATGTTTCTTCAGTTCAAGATCGTTTTTCTGAGTTGCGGGAGAGAGTATTTCAACCACCATATCGGGATGTCCCTTAATATATTTATCTTTAATAATTTTCTGATTCTCCTTTTTTATAATGACAAGATCCGGTTCGACGATATCAGAATCGGACAGATACACATCGACCGGTGCATACAAAATAATGCCGGTATCGCTGTTTCTGAAATATCGTTCAAAAAGATATTCAATATTTTTCGATACTATTTGATGCCGTATGGACGGTGCAGGGGTCATAAAATGATCTCCATCAATAAGTTCATGACGTTTCCCATTATCGGGGAAGAGAATGAAATCCCGGTATGTCAATTTCACTTTCGTCAGTGCCATATTGAAACTATATCAACAAAAAGAGAACAATTCAAGCTGAAATTGTCCATATGCACAGGTCCTGCTTTTGGAATTGATCGTACTGAGTTGTTGTTCAATTATATGTAACCTTGTCATGATTTGTCCTGTTTTTTTCTATCCTTCCCGCCGCAGCATTCGCCTGCGGCATATATATCCTCTTTAGCGGCAATATACGCTTGTATAAAGCCGATACGACCGGATCGCCGATAGAGCCCTCGACGCTTTTTACCTGGACTTTTATAATTGGAGGCTCGAATCCCAATTCATCTTTATGTGCAATAATATCGACTCCCCCGCCAGGGCCTTCTTTCGCTACCCCTGTTTTATAGCCCATCAGGTTCAACAAGTGCGCGATAAAATATGTTAATTTATGTCCTTTTAATTCACGGCCAATCGTTTTTAAAATAAAATCGTTTGTATTCTCCTCAACTTCTTCGGCAACCATTGAGATTGTTTCATCGTCATCAACGGCGGGTATGTCAACTCTATCATGTAACGCGTTTATAAATTCATCCGCGAAATTTTAAACCTGGAACAACGTTATAGCCGCTCCGATCTCGAATAACGCCCCTTGACTGAATTTTGTCCTCTCGATTTTCTTTAACCATACGACTTCTCTCAAATTCGGATAATTGTCATGAATCGAGGGATTGTACTTGTAATCGCTTTTTACTTCACATAGATGTACCAGCCTGTCCATTTTGGACGGATAGATGATAATATCCCCGATATTCATTTCATGGACAAAACGGTATAATAGTCCCGCATGAACGGATATCGCTCCCCGTTTTTCATCGGGATACGTCTTTGCCACTGTTTTCTTGAAAGCGTCCCGATTATTTTCAATTCGAGACAGGTCGTTCATTGCCTTCCATCCTAAAGCAATATAATTTTTCTTGAGGAATAATTGATCCGCTTCACCATATCGTCCGGCATGAATGCCCCAGAGTGTTTTTTCATTCATTGGAAGGTTCCTCCTTAATTTATCATCTAATCCCCATCAACAGCTAAAGCTTTTATCCCATTTGCTTCATTAATATAGTCAACGACCTCATCAATCATTTCATTTAAGTCCAGAACATCCATTACAGGATTTTTCTTCACAATTTCTTTCGCAAGCCATACTTTATCGATCTTCGTTACATTTACCCTTTCTTTGTCTTTATAATGGTAACAAATTGAAAACTCATTTTTCACATCAATCTCAATTTCTTTTCCATATTTATCTTCTAATACTCCCCGTATCATTTCCGGCTTTATATAATTTTCAATTTCTTTTCCTTGTGTTATCCATGCCAGTCCGTTATTAGTTCTGCACTCATTTTCAATCCTTTTCTTTGTCTCGTTTATTTCATCACTATAGTCACCCGTATTCGTGCTGCTTGAAGGCTCCACGGAGTATATCATCGGCTACCTGCCATATGAAATTTGCTTTTTCCTGAAAATTAGCCATATATCCACCTGTTTTCTTTCAATAATGCTGTTATTATAGCAAAAAAAGCTGATTTTGAAGAGAAATATTATGGATTTAAATTAAAAAAATTTATTTAATATGATTTACTTATTCGTTTTCTTTGCTTCGACTGCCCCGACGGCCTTCCGGTCGACGAACAAAAGGTAATCTGCGTAACCGGACGCCAGGGGAACTCCCTTATGGCGACACCAAACGAAACTCCCAAATTCAGCTCATGATAATCCTGAACCGTCCACCCTGCAAGATTGAGTAATTCATCGATTTTTCGGCGTGCCTCGTCTTCCGGCGTCATGGAATCCTCATTATAATGAAAAAAACAGAGTGTTGACAAGTAGAATTATTTCTCAAACGGCAGACAATAATGAAAAACCCCTTTGTAAAAGCGGTAAGGCGGCATACCTTACATTGAAAGGAGGGAACGTTTTGCTCCGTCCCCCCCTTTCCCAGTTTACCAGGTTTTTCATTTCAAAACAAGTAATATTCCCTCTCTTTAATAATTTTGAAATCCCCTCGGCTCATTGTCTCGTCCATCTCATTGCATCGAACCCTATCTTGATCAAACTCACATACGGGTCTTCGCCCGTGGCATCGGTCAGCTCCACATACCCGTACGTGCCTGCATTGAAAGGGTAGGTTCCAAGATTCACCCATTGATCGTAGTAAATATTCTGATTGACGACCATTGTAGTGCTGCTGTATTGAAAAGAGATCAGGTACCGTGCGGAACCTGTGGTCGCGTTGTCATAGGGGATAAACACCTCGACCTTGTAATTGCCCGCAGCCGGAAGATTGGGAACCCACCGTGCGGAATTCGAAACCTCGTTTCCGTTTGCATAGGTCCAGTACATGTCTCCGTCATAGAAATAACTGCCGCTTGTTTCCCTGTGCCAGTATGCGGAAGGTCCGGAAAGAGTGAATTCCGCATCTCCGTCATCAACGACGATGCTTCCCGTTACCGGAGGCACCGGTGTCACGGTCGGGGCCGCGGTAACTTCCGGCGTGCCGGTCGGTTCCGATGTCGTGGTGCCGGACACGGTAACGGTCACGGATGTGCTGTTATTGTTCTCGTTCGATTCCGGGACGTTACCGTCGACGTCGACGGTAAAGGTTAATGTGTGAGTCCCGGCCGCCGCCGTCCAGCTGAAGGCGGAGTTTCCGTTTAACACAATGTTGTGCGCCGGAACGGTCTCGTGGCCGCCGTAGCCGGCCCTTGTTCCGTCCACATACCAGGCGATATTGAAAACGGCTGAATCGGCGTCGCCGGAATTCCGGACTCCGGAATCGAATGATACCGTGTTTCCGGCTGCAAGCGATGAAGCGTCAAAGGTAATGTCGAGTGGGACAAGATCGGGTCGATGATCAGGCGCGGCCGTCGGGGCCGGCGTCATGGCGGGCTCTTCGGTGCCCGCCTGGGTCGGGGCCGCGGTCGGTACGGGAGAAGAGCCGGGTGTCGGCCCGGGCGTAAAAAACGGACCGTCGGCCCGGGCAAGGAGTCTCTTCACGGTAAACGGATCGGGTTCTTCCCAGTCGATAAGGCTGAAAAAAGGAACGCCCACCTTGAAGCAGCGTACGACGGATAATCCGTGGAACAGCTCCCACCATGGATCGGCGAATATGTCCGCATCCAGTTCGACAAACGCCCTGAGTTTCAGGGCCGGACCCACATCCACTCCGAATTCGACGGGGTACAGCGGCATGAATTGCGTCGAAACGCCAAAATCAAAAAATGCCTCGATATTCACACCGGCGGAAAGGCGGGGGGGATTAAAAGAAGGCGTGATGGTAACGTCCTGAATGGGGCGCCACCCGACGGATTTTTCATATTCACATCCCAATTCCGCCTTCAATTCCACGGATGCGCCCGTTTTGAGCCCGGCGAATACTGTTCCGTCTGCACCGACATCGAAGAAAGGGCTTATGGCAAATACCAGTACCACGCCTCCGACCGGTACGGGTATCGGAATACTCGGAAGCGTCGGCAAATGCCAACCCTTGAGCAAATTTATCAATTCCGCGAGATCGAAACAGTCCGATACCGGAATTTCGACATCGAGGAATTCCTTTTCAAACGTTGTTTCGATTTCGAATTCTCCCCTTATCGATCCGTACGTAAGGAATTTTGCATAATCGATTTCTCCTTTATCGATGGCTTCGAGAATATCCAATTCAAGATTGTATCCGAGCGTCAGCCATACCGAAATATTGAGGCGCACCTGATCGTACGTCGTCGAGTGATCCCCGTCGTGGTCGTAAAGGACGACGCCTTTAACGGGGAAATAGATCGTCTCTTCACCCCCGATGTCCCTGCTTCGAGCTTTTCTCAATGGTATTGTATTGTCAAGCGAAAGGATCGGCTCGTTGATTTTAATGCTCCCGCTCAATATCACTTCTTCGAGTAACGCCTGCTCCGTGTCAAACGAGACCTTTCCGGTCTTCGTTATTGAAGTGATTTTTCTCATCAATCCGAACGGCGTTTTCGGCGTAATGCCGAAAACGATAATGTCGCCGGCGGCAAGCCCGTCGAGCTCGGCAGAATTTTTCGAGAAAATTATTTGGGACCTGTCTTCCGACATCGATTCGAGATCGAGGACCGTCGAATCAGAAAGTTGCCTGACACGCCCTGAGATGACGATATCACCGTAATCGACGGTGATTTCAATGGGCAAACAGCCGTCGATTTTTTTTCCGTTTTCACAAACATAAATCGTTCCGGTGTACTTCCCTTCCGCAGAGCCCCCGGGAATCCGGAATGTCACGGAAAACTCGTAGGTAGCATCCCGATGTATCATTGCCATATGGCCCGAATCGACAAGTATGTAGGGCGCCAGTCCCGGATCCGCTCCTATGCTCACCTGCGATACATCGGTTCTGCTTGAGAATCGTACCGTCATGGGCAGGTTTGCAGAACCATTTCCTATGGTTCGTGTAATTAATTGCGGATGCCATGTAATGTACGGTGACATAAATGAATCGGTGTCACAGGTGAGAAGAGAAATTGAAACGATAATGATAATCAGAAAAAGTATTTTTTTCATGAGACCCCCTTTGTATTCTGTTTTCTTTAAACCGGACTATTGCCGTTTTTGAAAAGCCGCCGGATATTCTCATCCGGCGGCATGTTGAAATCCCGATAATTACTATACACGGAATCCTGTTTCGGCTATCGCGGACACGTCGGACAGTATGGTGGAGTGGGCTGAGGCGCCGGCGCGTCTGTCGCCTGCGGATTCGTAGGCGAAGGCGTATCTGCCGGAGGCGGATTCGTGGATGCCGGGGCCATTTCCGCATACACGCCCTTTGACGCACAACTTCCCGAGCCTGTACTCGCGCTTATCGCATGATCTCCACGGCTTGCGTTCACGGTCCACGTGAAGGAGCTTGAAGCAGAACCGCCGGCTGCCAGGAATATGCCTCCCGAGCTTTTCGTTGAACCGTCCACAGACCATGTCACCGTAACGTTTCCGGCTGCTTCACCTGAATTGTGTACCGTCGTTGCATATGTATACGAGTATCCCATGTATACGGTGCCCGGACCGGAAATGCCGGAACAGGAAAAATCAGCCTTTGGTGTTGGCGTCATTTCAGGAGGATCCGGTATATCGTTTACATAAAAGGAATCCGATTCATAGGAATTGTTTGCTTCATTCTTTTCAGCTATTTGGTTATCGGGATCGATATCGATCCTGACCCTGTGTTCTCCGCGATACGCGGTCCAGCTAAAAGATGTCTGTTGCGAACCCCCGGGCGGAAAAGACAGACCTATCAATGTACTCTTGATAAACTGGCCGTCAATGTACCATTTCACCGATACACCCCCCGTGTATTCAAGGCCGGTGTTGTCTATTGTCGCTGTGAATGTTCGATTTTCGCCCGCACTCATGTTCTCAGGAATCGAAATGTCGCAGCACACGAGGTCCGGAAGCGTCGGCTCCCGAGGTCTCTCTCCGTACGATACATACACATTTATTTCCGCATCATTATTTTCATCATCGAGTTCCTGAATTGCGTTGTCCGGATCGACGACACATTCGATAGTATGCGTCACCGGGTAAGCGAGCCATGTACACGCGGATTCGGCTATGCAGCCGGGCTGGAGGAGTGTGTCGATCGTACAGGTTGTAATCGAATTGCCGTCCACATCCCATCGTACCATAATTCCCGAAGCGGGGTTTTTCCCTATATTTTTTATCATTGCAGTGAATGTACAGTTGTCTCCTGCAAAATAGTCGTTTTGTGAAGAGGCGATACTTGAAACAAAAAGATCGGGTTTTAACAAATCCGGGGGACCCTCATGTGCCATGGTTATAGAACCCCATTCACTGGAGTTAATCCAGTACTCCCAGTATTCATCGCCCACATTGGCGGGTGCCGGATCATTGAAATGCACGATAAAACCATTTGCCGGATCCCCGTTTAATTGCTCGACTTTGCTGTACCCCCTTGCGACTCTTGCATGAGATCCACTTGGTGTCGGAATCAATGATATATAAGGATGATTGTTTCCTATTTCCTGCATTATCGCATCTATACCTGGTCTGCCGTCATGATATGCCGAAGTAAAACCCATATTGTTTAAATAACCCACTATGTATTCGACATTCCAGCACCCGGTAGTAAAATCGCATCCTCCGATTCTTATCTGACCCTGCGGTAACGCACCGGCCGGATCCTCGTATCGCCATATCATTTCAATGCATGTCGGAACGCATAAATGATGATCCAGTTGTGCAATCCTCGGTACAGGCAAGTCACGAGTAATTACTCCTTCCGGGGAATTCGCACGAGACACCGCACCAGCTGCTTCTATATTCCGTACGTTCCCGCTTGATGCTTTCATTACTTGCGTGTTTATGGCTTTTCCCGCTTTTGTATAAGGCACGATTCCGTTTTCCGGTACAATTTCTCTTGTCGTTATATCGACAAGGACGGTTTCCATGCCTTTTTCACCCGTATCGAACGCAACGGCCCGTTCAGGAAAATCATAGTAGATGATCCTCGGATGATAAAGCCGGACACCACTCATCTTTAGGTTCAACGCTAATGCAGCCTGTTCTATCTGGAGTCGATATTCAAGTAAAAGAGCGGACACGTAAACCCTGAAAAGCGGATTTTCGAGCGTATTGTCCGCTAAAACCTGGACAATCCCGATCGCTTTTCCTTTCTTGACAACCGGCACATCGTAAAGAACCGGATTATCATCGATGTCATTCATAAGCTCTGCTTTCCCGGGTTTCGCTTCGATCCATTCGGAAAATTCTCCGCCGGGATTTATTTGAGAAAACGTGGCGACTGCATTCGAAGCGAAATATTCCGCCTCACATGCAGAAAGCACTCCCTGCTGTACGGAATTGTTCTGGAGAGAACATGCAGCAAATAATACAGATGCTGCCAAAATAAATAAACGGTTTTTCATTTCTTCTCCTGCTTTCTCAAAGATTCTTGTCAATGTGAAAAGCAAACGGCATGCCATAAAAATGGTAAAAACCGATTTTTATCAATAGGGAGCCGATGCACGGCCCGACCGGCAAGACGATCTATTTACTTATAATATATTGAAATATATAAAGCGATGTTCCGGTTAAGAACTGTGTGAATATATCGTTGAAGAATCGATAAAAAAATAGTACATTACAAATTCGCTTTTTCGCGAATTCTTTAGCAAAATTGCGAAAAGATCAAAACAAAACAACTTTTTACCATGATTTCGAATTTATAAGATTATTCATTTGTATGAAGAGGCGATAGACGAAATTAAAAAAAATGAGATCGAGTCCCGTGGATTTCTTTATCATCTCCGATCATGGACACTGCGACGAAGCCGTAAATGATCGTAGACGTTATAATATACCCCGCAGAAAACATCGGAAAATCGCCGATTTCTTCCCATTTCTGTTTATTACGACAGGTATATCAATAATGGTCGACGCACGGCTAATTTTGTCCAAGTGCTGCAGGATTTTTAAAGTTTTCCATATTATAATCATTATATGTGTATCAATTATGTTGAAAATAGGCTTAACCCGGAAATCTCACCTTATCTTTACAAAAAAGCCCCTTCCTTGCTATAATCACTTATGAGAAAAGAAATTAAAACCAAAGAAGGGGACAAAATGAATAAAACAGAGTGTATACAAAAGTTCCTGGAATTTCAAGAGCTTGGAAGCAGAAAAGTACAAGGTTCATTTGATGGTGGAACGATAACCTCCGATGCCGGAGGGCTTATGTTACGAGAAATCGATAGGGAGAACGGATTCATAGAGGATTTTGCCGAATGTTTTTACGATCACAGGAATCAGAAGAAAATCGAGCATGGCCTTACATCATTGCTTTCGCAAAGAATATTCGGCATATGCCTTGGATACGAAGATATAAACGACCATGATGAACTGAGGAAATATCCGCTTTTTGCCACCGTCTGCGGGAAACTTGATCCTGAAGGAAAGGACAGGCAAGTTGAACGGGATAAAGGGAAAGCACTTGCCGGAAAGAGTACGATAAATCGTGTTGAGTACATGGAGGCGAATATTGGGGAACCGACACGATACAAGAAAAATCCTCTACGAAGAAGAAGCGATCGACGATTATTTCATAGAGAAGTTTATAGAAAGCAAACAAGGCGAAAAGCCGCAAAAGATAATA
>JAFGHO010000044.1 GCA_016930085.1 Spirochaetales bacterium | reverse complement strand
TGCGCGCTATGTTGGAATTGATTGCGCGCTATGTTGGAATTGATTGCGCGCTATGTTGGAATTGATTGCGCGCTATGTTCGTATTTCGGACGCATTATTTTCACATCGTCACAATATTGGCGGGCGATCAAGCGGGAGCCATTCATTCATCGGCGAACACACCGTTGATTCCGGGGAGCCGCTTTTACCGATAAAAAAAGGGGTGCTTCGAAGGAAACGGCACCCCTCCCGTATATGGCCTGATTATCACATTATTCTTCGAGTACGTCATCACCCGAGCACATATGAATGTAGCCGTGTTTTACCGACATCTCGCACTTTTTCCCGTTCGGGAAAGTATATTCACCGTCAAAGGTATCGCCGCACTTGTGCCCCTTGAATACTCCGCCCTTCTCGAATTTTATTTCGATTTTATTGGCGTTCCTGAAATCTTCTTTGCTGCAAAAACAAAACTGGTGATGTCCCCGCTTGATCCTTAGTCCGTAGATATCCAAAACCACCTCGTAGGTAACATCCCGGAAACCCCTCGAGGCCGAAAGGGTTCCTTCGAATTGATTCGTTCCTTCGCCGGTCTCGGCGACGTCGATGGATTGCACAAACGGCGCGCTTTTGAATTTTGTACTGACGGTATACCACGTACCTGAAAAAGTTTTAGCCTCTCCGTCCGCCGCCGAAATGTTGATTTCCTCTGTTACCTCGACATCAAAGAGATTGTACAGGCCCAGTGTACACTTCATTTTCGCCTTTACCGCCTTGTTTCCCGCCGGGTCCTCGTTCCATAACCGGACCGTTTCCGCGGTACGATAGACCTTGCATATTCCCTCGAGATTGGTCACTTCATAACTCTTCGAATATTTTGACCCGTCGTGTTCGACATAAAACTCGGTAATGTCGGAAGCCAACCTGAAAAACAGAAATACGGGCGGTATCTCCGATTCGACCCAGCAGGAGTAATCCTCGCCTGAGGCAATCACTGTCTGGGGTTCGGTTATCTCATCCGGGAAATCGAATGCGGGATCGGAAAAATCTTCCGGCATGATAAACACACTGCCGGAACCCACATCATACGTAAGATCATCCGACACCGTGTTTCTGACGATTGTTCGTTCTTCCTTGCGTCTGTCAAAGTATACTGTCTCGAGTTTGTCGTAAGCCAGGGGTTGTTCTTCGCCGAGGTCGTCGACAATTATCCAGCTGCCGGCGGCCACCCGGTATTCCTCGAGTTCATAAAAAACGGAAAGGGAAAGTGCGGGAAAGAGAAGCAGTTTCACATGATAGAAACCTTCTCCGTCCGGCGTCAATTCGAGTTTCGCCTGTGTCCCCGTTTCTCCGTAAAAATCATTGAAATAACCTGATGACGGACAAATCGCGACAGAACCATTATTGTATAGATCCCAGTAATTCTGTGGACTACCGTCCGGGGCATCGTCCGAGTAGGAAGGATCGAACGTTCTCCCTTTGGATTCGGCATCACAGACGGTGAGTGTTCCCGTAAAGGCCGGGATCATGTCCTGGAGGGTGCGGGCATCATCCAGTGCTTCCGTGAGATCGGGTCCGTTTAATGTACACGATATAAAACCCAGAATGGCAAAAACGATTATTATTTGACTTTTTATGATTCTCATTGTGCGGTGGGAAAACATCCTCATGATGGTATCCTCCTTTTTTATTTTTTTGAGAATCATCACACCCAGTTTAAATATACTGTTTAAAACAAGGATATGTCAATCTTTTTATTTAGAAAGTCGCCATTCCCCGTATGTTCGACATATATCGTCTATGAGTAAGACCGTCTTGTCTTTATTTCACTGAAAATGTCGTCATTCATCATGACGGATTGCATTATCGGGCTTTTTTTACTATTGTTTCAATGAGAATGTATAAATATCCAATCATCATCATTGTTGCGGTTTTCCTCTACACCGGTATTCTCTACGGCAGCCAGCCGATATCCGGGTGGAAGGAAATTCATACGGAACATTTCCGCTTTATTTACGAAGAAAAAGACAGTGCCGCGATAAGCGAACTCGTTACCTTTTGCGAAGATGTCTATGATCTTCTGGCCATCTATTTTGATTCATTTCCCGATACCGTTCACTGTGTCGTTTCCGGCAGATCCGATAATTCAAACGGGTACTTCCAGTATTACCCGGACATGATCAATCTCGAGATTTCATCCCCCTCCCTCTTCTGGATGGGGGCACGGACAGAGAACTGGTTGAAAATCCTACTCATCCATGAACTCACCCACTATATACATCTGAAATATGAAAAGGGATTTTTCGCCGCCCTTTCCCGTCTGTTCGGCGACAACGTCAAGGTAGCCCATACACCCTTTCTCTTTTCCCGCTGGATGATCGAAGGCATTTCGACCAACCTTGAAACACGCTTCACAAGCGGCGGGCGGGGAAGAAATCCTTTTTTCGAACTCTATTACAAGGCAATGGCGCTGGAAGAAAAATTCTTCTCGTTTCCACAGACAAATTACTCATCCGCGTATCCGCCCCCCGGAAGGGATTATATCGCCGGTTATATTTTGGTCGACTATCTCCTCGATACCTACGGGGAGGATATCTTTGTCCGTATTCATAAAAAATATGTCGCGTTTCCTTTTCTCGGGGTCGAAAGGGCGATTATTGCTGAAACAGGCAAATCGAGCAGGGAAATATTTTTCGAGACCAGACGGTTATTAACGGATAAGTACCGTCAATGCAGAGAAATAGAAGACGGAGAAAAGATTTCACCGGATACCTTCGGTGATTATCAGACACCCATTGAAACAAAGAAAGGGATATACTGCTACCGAAAGACACATGAGGTACGGCCCGCGATTGTATGTATCAATGAAACGGGAGAAAACGAAGAGGTTATTCTTGAAACCTCCTTAAGCGACGAAAACTCTTTTTCCGTAAATACGAACGGTGATCTGATTGTCTTTACATCATTCGATTTTGATTTCAGGAACCCCTCCTCAACACTCATCTCCTCCGATCTCTATGAATATTCATCTGAAACCGGCATTGTGCGTAAACTGACAGAAAAAACCCACCTTCACCACCCCGCTCTTTCTCCGGATGCAAACACCATCATCGCGGTGCAACGCAGCGGTTCGTACAGCAGACTCGTTGAAATCGACCGTGTCACCGGCGATGTTTCCCTTCTCTTTGCCATGAAAGAAACGAACGTTTACCATCCTGTTGTTTCACCTGATGGAAAAACATGCGCATTTGCGATCAATATCCGGGGTATGCAGGATATCGGTCTTCTCAATCTTGAAGAAGCGCCGAGGTACCCACTCGAAAGAGGGGGAATTCCCGAATCGTACAACGAGACACTCCTCCGCTATCCCTTTGGACCCGACAGGGAAGAAGATTATTATCCCAGGTTCATCGATCCCGATCACCTTCTCTTTACATCTGCGAGAAACGGAAACCTCGCCCTCTACCGTTGCGGAATCAATAATAATAAAGAAGAATTCGCCTTAGTGTGCGAAGACCCTGTCGGCGCCTTCGCCGGATGCGTTTCCGCTTCCCGTTTCGTATACACTTCCTATACGACAGACGGCTTTTGTATAAAAAAAAAGGAAGCCCCCCGGATCATTCCGGTTTCCATGGCTGTTCCCTCATCCGAATCTCCCACACCGCCGTTTCAATGGCGGCCGCTGCCCGAAGGGAAATCCTATATCGATACCCCGCATCCCCTCTTCTGGTTTCCCGTAATTTCCTTCGATGACGATGCATTGTCGCACTCGGGTATCGGTCTCTATGTCACCGGTATTTCACTGCTTGGAACCTCGTTCTGGCACCTCCTCGCCACCTTTCATCCCGAAGCCATGCAGCCGAAAATTGACGCTTCGTTTACGTTCCACATCAACGAAATCGGTATCACCTACGCACTGAACCATGATTATCAAGCTCGGACGGCCGATGAGAGGTATTTTCAGGAAACCCTGCATCACCAGTTGTCGCTCGATATTCCGCTTATCGCGGCACACCGGTTATTCATTTCCACTTCTTTGGCGTTTTCCCTCGGCATCACCCATTCTCTTGCCGTTCGCAGCCGGGACCCCTTCCCGTTCGTCAATGCCTTTGCTGCGGGGCCCCTCTCTTTTTTCAATCAGTACGGCCTTTTGACCGGTATCCGTTTTACCATTGAAAAACAGGGCGGACCCATGGATTTTTATTCCCCGATGCGTTTTCATACTGCATTGTCTTCTTATATATCGTGTCCCTTTTCTCCCGACTCGATCCCCGGTTTTCGGGCGGCGGGCACGGTATCGATCAACCTCCCCTCTCCCGTTCCACATAATGTTATACAGCCCTCGGTATCGGGGACTTACACGGCCGAAAGCCTCCTTTCCTCCGATAATCCTTTCCCGTTTTCGACGCTTTCTTCTCGGCTTATGTTTCTTGAAGAAAAACAACAGGAAGAAGGGAGACTCCTCTTCGGACTCGATTATCTCATTCCCCTCGCCCTTCTGGATCAGCCCCTTATTCTCGGATTTTATATGCTCCGTCTGGAAGGTTCCGTCTATCTGGAATATACGGCGGACTACCGGTTCAGGGAGCCGTATTTCGTTCCCCGGCGGTTTCTTTACGGTGGCGCGGAATTGACATTCACTTTCGGCCATGGCCCCTTTACGTTTCCATTTACCCTTGGGGCGGGTTTCCGATATGATATGGAATCCCGGGGGGAAAATATTCGGCTCGATATAGTACCGTATATAATGTTGATATATTAATCACTTGTCAAAATATCGGCAAAGAGATATGCTGAATACCGGCAGTATATATGGACTGAAACCCCGTGTGGAAAACGAGGAGGAGAGGATGGCAGATAAAAATCTACCGAAATCATTCGAAGAACTGATCCGTACATCGGGAAAACCCGTACTGGTCGATTTCTATGCGGACTGGTGCGGCCCGTGTAAAATGGTCTCGCCTGTCATACAACGAATAGCAAAAGAGTATTCGGGAAAACTCCTGACGATAAAAATCGATATCGACAGAAAGAAGGATATCGCATTACACTACGGCATCAACAGTGTTCCGACAATCATGATGTTTTTCCAGGGAAAAGAACTTATGCGCCTGCAGGGGGCGCGCCCCTATGATTCGATCAAATCGAATATCGAGCTTTTCTGGCCCGAATAACGGTCCCTTGTGTCAGGTTGGCGACTCTCAGGATTCGCCTTCTGCAGCAGCAGCTTCTTCCTGCGCCTCGCGGGGAAAGACCTTCTTGTATAGTTCATTGAGTTTTTCGTATTGCCGTTTCATCTCATCGTTGATTGTTTCAAGTTCTTCCGTAGAAAACTCTCTGTTGTATTGCGAACCTATCTCTTTTTTTAACCCGATAATCTCTTCGATTTCCTTTTGAAGGGAAGTGACCTGGTTTTTCGCCTCAGCGCGCATATCCCTGAATCGGTTTTTTCTGTTACTGCTTGCCTTGGCGATATTCGAGGAGATCCATTCCCCTTCTTCTGTGGCCGCAGCGATATCTTCCATAAATTCCCCGTATTCTTTCTCGACTATTTCCTTTTCCCGTAAAACCACTTTAATCATATCGGAAAAATTCTTTGTCGCCCTGGAAATCTTCGTCTGCGCGTTTTCGATTTCTCCACGCTCCACTACTTCTTCCCGCCTCATAAGCCCGTCGATGATTCTTTTGCCGTCCTTGATGGCAATAATGACGTCATTGACCTGCTTCGAAGCTTCCAGTACCTCTCTCCGCAGCGTAATCATCTCTTCCATTACTTTGTCGGTCAACGGCGTCTCACCGGTGACTATCTTCTCTATAATGAAAGTGGCATTGTTTATTTTTTTCACAACGTTTTCCGTGACCCTGTCGATGATATCCCGTTCGACCTTTTTCAAATTATTTTCGACTTCCTTCGCCGCATTCAAGTACGTATTTGCAACTTCATCAAAATTATACATGTCGAAAAACCCGTACGCATCCTTTATCCGGGGAAGAACATAGATATCTTTTTCCGCGATGAGGTGATCATAATTTTTCTTGAGTATCGGAACAAACCGCTCCCGCGCGGAATAGGAAATCTCGCTGAAAAAAACAAACATTATCCTGTTTTCAAGGTCGAACACCATTTCACGCTGCGGAGTTTTATACTGCTCTGAAACGGCCATAAAGACATCGAGTGCGTTTTCAAGGTTTTTTCTCCGGTTAATGACCGGCAGCTTCAGGAAGGATTCGAGTTCATACCATTGATCATCGTCCGAATACATATCGGCTTTGAAAAAAATATCGAGAAAGTTTTTCAACGCATCGATTGCGGGCTCGTATTCCATCTTTTTATCATAGAGTTTCGCGATCTCAAAATAGATATTCGCCCTTTCCACGCCTGTTTTGTCTTCGTGGGAAGCGATCTGCCGGTAGAGGTCTATCGTTTTGTCATAGCAGCCTTTTGCACGTTTATCGTCACCAACGAGGATATATCTGTTGCCGAGATATTCATATTGTTCGAGAAGTTCGTAACGTCTCTCGTCGCTTGCGGCCTTTTCTTTTTCACGGTCCAGATGTGTAAGGTATTCTTCCGCGATCTCCATATTTCCGAAATATTCCGATTCCACAAACAGGATCGTATGGTAAATGGATTCAAGTGATTCGGGCGATGTGGCTATATATTCTTTCAGGATTCTGAGGGATTTGATGTATATCTCAAAGACATCTTTCGCTTCTCCCTGGGGAACGGACCACTCGTTAAAAGCCCCGCTTTTGATGGTCATTTCATAACTTCCCTTGATCTTTTCAAGGACTTTGATCGCTTCACCTTCCACATAATCTCTGTCCGTTATTTTTCGCGGTTCGAAATATTCCATCTCGACATCGACATCTTCATCCGGAATATGTGTCTTGTCTTTCAGATAATCGAATATATCCGACACGGAACCCGATGTAATTTCATCGAGCCGTTCGAGCATGATGCTGCCGATCGCGTATCTCGATTCCGCCAGCCGTGCGTACTTCATCGCGACGGGTTGTGTGGATACAAACCAGGTAATGAAATAGAATATAACGAGTGCGTAAACAACGAGCAGGATTCGAATGATCAGGATGCCTTTTTCAAAATTTATCAGCAGAAAAAGGGTATGGATGAGGGCGACGGGGAGTGCAAGCGCTCCGTATATCCACCATAACACAAAATTACGGTTTTTTTTCCTGGCGATAAAAGCCGGGAAAAAACCGGCTACAATACTGACCAAAAAATAGATTAGTACAGCCATACTTTTCTCCTATTTCTTTCTCCTGATATATTCAAGGGCAGTATCAAAACCCGTATTCACCCCTATGCAGTGTACTAAACCGACCACAAAATATCAAGCACTTTTCGATTTCTTTTCGTATCAAGGGAATCCCCGTCAATCAAGGTTATGCCGTACCGGAATTCCGTATTGCCTTAATATTGTTTCGGTCGATTCAAAACACGTTTTCTTTCCGATAACGACGGTTTCGTTTCCCTGAAACCCAAATACGATGAACTCCTCACGGCAGGATTCCAGCAATGCCAGGACATGCTGCAGATCGCGGATTTCCGTGTCATTGATGCTTTCGAGAATAAGGTTGGCTTTTTCATGATATCCCGAATTCGATTCGGAAGGCAACACCCTGTTGAGTATGACGATACGCCGCCGTGTTTCGGATGGTCGGCCCCAGGCGGCATTCGTCAGGTGCACGAGTCGTTTATCCGCCTGTTTCTCCCAATCGCCGCCCCATATACGCAGGTAACCCCTGCTCAACTCCTGAAAAACGAACCCCCCGGCGATATAGAATCGCGGCCCCTCGTCCTGGTAAAGAGAGGGAACAAGAAGGGAATCCTCCGTTTCCGGGACGAGTTCAAAACGGATCGTCATTCTCTTTCTCTTTCTTACGATTTCCATTTCGATCTCATCTCCGGTAAAATGACTGAAAACGACCCATTTAAAATTGAGTTTTCCGTAAAGCGGGAAGGTACAGAACCCGGTGTCATCGATGGTAAAGCCGTCGATTGATACAATGACGTCTCCCGGTATGATGATCCCGCGACCGCTCGAAACCGGGGCAACGTCCGTGATATACACACCCTCTTCGTCATCGCGCAACCCGAGATAACGTTTCAGGTTTTCATCCCCGTCCATTCCATGATATTGTATCAGAAAAAAAGCTTGGCCCTCATATTTCCCGTCGCGATAATCCTCGAGCATCCATTTGAGGGTTTCCGAAGAAATTACCTTGATGATCTTCCTGTCGCGGTCAAACCACGCATTCAGTCCCGTGAGGATATTCTCCTGAAAGACCGGTTCTCCATCCCCGCCCGCATCGAGACCGGTGATCATCTGGTGGATAAGTGCTCCCCCCACTCCTTCATATGACTGAATGGAATGCTCATATACTTCTGTCTGATATTGTTTGAACCGTCCGGAAGCATCCCATCGTACGACAACCCCTTTTGAAAGACGGACCGGTTCCTCAGAAAACCCGGCCGGCGCGAGGTCGTCGAAAAAATGCTGGTTTTCGGCGGTCAAAAAAGCGAGCCCCGTCTTGTAATCCTTGAGTACGACCTCTGCGGGGTACCGGCGCTTTCTTCCGAACTTCATGACTTCGATATAAACATGGTTTTCAAGCGGGAGGGAAAGGGTGACGATAAGACCGGGGTTTTTCCGAATCACACATCCGTGCAGTGTCTGGACTGAATGCCGCTTCCGCTGCCATGGCGAGAAATAATCGAACTCCTGGACGGTAACCCGGACCTGCACGACACTCTCCTCATAGGAAAATCCGTAAAGTCCGGCGGTGCCGGCCGAAACCGCGAAAAAGACGATTAATAAAGCCGATAATTGACGTAATGCTTTCATCGCCGTCCGTATCCCGAATACTCATCGAGCCGTCTGTCCGAGGGAATCCCGTATTTTTGCATGATGCGTTCGTTCGCATTTTTCATGAGCGCGGCCGCAAGGACAAGGGGCGGCCTGTCATTGTCGAGAACGATCACGTGATAATCGCCTTCCGGGCGTGTAAAGGCATCGATGACATCCTCGAGACACCCGATCGCCCTCCCGTTAATCGTATCGACAACGGCGAGTGATACGGATGAAATGTAGGTGTTCGCTTCGTCGGGGAGTATCTGGTTGATGATGACAAACTCCTTTCGTTCCGGCTTCAAATCATCGATGTCATGATACATATAGTAGTAGAGGAAAAGGGGATCGGCATTGTACCACCAGTCCTTCCAGCTTTTCAGAAACTCAAGCGATAATACCTGAAAAACGATACCGCCGAAAATGTAATATTTCGGAAGCGTTTCATATTCGTTATACCAGACGATTCTTCCCGTTTCAATGTCGAGGGGAAAGGAGAGAGTCATCTCCTTTTTATCGCGCAAAAGATTCATCGTGACCGTATCACCCGGCTGTCTTTTCGATATGAGAAATGAAAACGGAATCCTCCCGCCCTCGAAAGCGATACTCCCGTCATTGGCGATATCGGTTCCATCGATGGCGAGAATGACATCGCCGGCTTCGAGCCATGTATCAGCGGACATATCCCGCAGGACCTTGTTCACGACGATACCGCTCATCCGGTCATCCATCCCCAGATACCGCCGGTAATCAGGGTTCAAGAGTTCGTCCCAATATATCCCCAGGCCGGGAAATCCGTCACAGGTTCCGTCCTCGATATCCTCGAGAAAGTGTCTGATAACGGGAACCGGGATCATGTACCCGACGTTTTCGGCGGATTGAATCGTCTGGAAAGCGATTCCCGCTATTTTCCCGTTCCTGATGACCGGTCCGCCGCTGTTTCCTGGATTGAGTGCCGCATCCGTCTGCATCTTCAGGAGAGCTGATTGCATGCTGTGCACATAATGACCCACCTCGAGCCGGGAGATGACCCCTTCGGTAATGGAAATTCTGTCTCCGCCGTTCGGATACCCGAAGGTCGCAACCGTGCTTTTAAGCCCCGGAATATCGCCCGAAAGCTCGAGTGATGTTGTCCCTGAAAAAAAACGCCCGGCGATCTTCCCGTCCACTTCAAGGAGGGCGAGATCGCACTGGTGGCTGATATACCTGACGAAAGCCCTGTATTTTCCCGGATCGTTTTCTTTTTCCACTTCGATAAATGTCGCGTCGGAAACGACGTGGGCATTGGTAAGGATCAAGTTTCCCCTGATAATCGCACCGGAGCCGGTCGTGATTTCATGTTCGTTCATTTTCCAGGGGATGTAGGCGACGGGCCGTATCGAGGTTGTCGTTATTTTTATCGTCGCTTTTCTGATCTCACTCACCGGTGTATCGCTTACTACCGATAAATGGACGCACGAGGAGAAAGGAATCAGGATCGTTAACAATAGAAGGATTCCGTATACGGGTGTCCCTTCCGTCCGAAAAACCGGATACCGGGCCATTTCGGTATAAGCTTAAATGCAATGGTTCAAATAGTCAAGCCGAGAAGAGACAGGAGGCGCGAAGAGCCTGTTTACAGAACAGCGTCAATATTGTATATTTCCTGCAACAAGAGAAAACAATGATCATCACATTATACACGGAAGAATTTTTCGACGCCTCCCATATCCTGGAAAATTATGAAGGTAAATGCGCGCGCCTTCACGGTCACGCGTGGAAAGTCGGCGTATGGGTAAAAGGCGAAGAGGAAGAAAAATCATCCTCGGGCATACTCTGGGATTTCCATAATCTGAAGAATATCGTCGCGTTCCTCGATCATTCCCATCTGAACGATAAACTCGGGTGTAATCCCACGGTGGAAAATATTACCGGGTATATCTACCATACGATTAAAAAGGAATCCCCGCATCTTTCCGTCAAGGTGCGCGTATATGAGAACGCACTCTCAAAAGAATCGTATTGTGAAACCGGTGACTTCTGATGGTACTTTCCCTTTCCGAAAAAATCATCACGCTGGGCGGAGAAGCGCCGATCGGCGGTGAACCGGTCTACCTGATCCGCTTTTCAGGCTGCAATCTGTCATGCACCTACTGCGATACCCCCGAACGGGACGCGGTGAGTTTATCGTACACGGAAAACGATCTACGGGATGATATCGAGCGGACGACGGCCGGGTACCCGGCCCTCCGGGTACTGTTTACCGGGGGGGAACCTCTTCTCGATGAACGGCAGAGGGCCCTTCTCGAGATCGTCGCACGTCTTCCATCGATCCGTTTTTATATCGAAACAAACGGATCGATCGGTATCACCGGCACATCACTTCCCAACTGCCATTATATCTGCGATATCAAAACCCCTTCATCCGGCAGCGGCGGATCTTTTTTCCCGCCCAACCTCGAAAAATTAAGACCGGAGGAGGACTGTATCAAATTCGTTGCGGACGAAGGCGACCTTCCCTGGATCAAGGAGAGACTTGCCGAAATCGAACGGATCAATCCGGCTCTGCCCGTCTATCTGTCGCCCGTATGGGGGAAGACAACACCGGCCGTTCTCGCCGGGTTCATCCTCGAAAACAAACTCCGCGCTTCCCTCTCGCTTCAGGTCCATAAAATCATCTGGGAAAATTTCAGGGGGAGGTAGACCGATGGAAACTTCATATCGAAACGAGGACGCCCTTGTTCTTCTGAGCGGGGGACAGGATTCAACGACCAGCCTTTTCTGGGCGAAAAAAAATTTTCGTTCGGTTTCGTGTCTTTCCTTTTATTACGCACAGAAACACTCGGCAGAGATCGATTGTGCGAAAAAAATTTGTTCCTCGCTTTCCCTGGATCTGAAAATAGCAGATATTTCTTTTATCGCGGACTATGTGGTATCGGGGCTTCTCGACACCGGCCGGAGGATCGGCGACGATGCCCATCCCTTTGCCGATAACGTCCCTTCCAGCTTCGTCCCCTATAGAAATCTCTTCTTCCTTGTTCTTGCGAGTGCCTGGGCGAGTACGCTCGGCGTGCGCCATATCGTGATCGGTGTCTGCGAAACCGATTATTCGGGCTATGCCGATTGCAGGGACATCTTCATTAAATCGGCACAGACGACGTTGAACCTTGCGACCGACTTCAAAGACCGTAATGTCGTCATCCATACCCCCCTCATGTGGCTGACAAAGGCAGAAACCTTCAGACTCGCGGAAGAACTCGGCTGTCTCGACCTCGTTATCACTGAAACCCTCACCTGCTACAACAGCGAAACGGCGATGCATCCCTATGGGAGGGGGTGCGGAACATGTCCCGCCTGCCGTCTCAGAAAAAAGGGATTCGAGCAATATGTCGAAAAATACGGGGGGAAAAAATGACACAGGGCATTCTTTACCTCGTCGCGACGCCGATCGGCAACCTCGAAGACATCACCTTTCGGGCACTCAGGGTACTCGGTGAAGCCGATGTACTCGCGTGCGAAGATACGCGCCACACGCAAAAATTGTTTCAACGCCATGGTATTGCAAGAAACGGTCCGCTTGTTCCATACCACGAACACAACGAACTGCGGGCGGCGGGCGTCCTTCTCGGCCACCTTGAAAAGGGAAAGACTGTCGCTTTGGTAAGCAATGCGGGCTCGCCGGGTATCAGTGACCCCGGTTACCGGATCATTACCGCGGCCATTTCCGGGGGGCACCGTGTGGAAGCCGTTCCGGGACCGAACGCGCCGGTGACCGCACTTCTCGTCTCCGGTCTTCCATCCTCGAGCTACACATTCAAGGGGTTTCCCCCAAAAAAAAAGGGGCCCAGAAAACGCTTTCTCGAAATGGAGAAACAACTCCCCCATACCCTCATCTTTTTCGAATCGCCGTACCGGATCGCTTCATTTCTCCATGACGCCTATGAGGTCTACGGAAACAGGATGGCGTCGGTCTGTATCGAGTTGACGAAAAAGTTCGAACGCGTTCACCGCGGATACCTCGGGGAGCTTCGGGAGGAGTTCAGCGGTAAAAAGACAAAAGGGGAGATCACCGTCGTGATCGCGGGAAACAACCCCAAGTTCACGGGGAACGCTGAAAGCGACGCGGTTTATCCGGCCGATACCGCGCTTTGAACGCCGCAGCGAGCTGCCTGTCAGCCCCTGATCCGTACCACGGTGACGGACCACGGTTGTAAAGGAAGGCGGAGGGTTTCCCCCGTCTTCAGTTTCATCCGGTTTATTTCCCTGTCGAGGCGAGTTTCCTCAACCAGTTCCCATGCCTCCGCCTTTTTAACCGCGGGGAAATTATCCAGGGAAAGTTCGACATTCCTGATCCCTTCCCTGCCTGTGTGAACGAGAAAGACCGATATATCGCCGTCATCGTCTTTTGTCGCCCAGACATGCAGATCCCGATCCGGTTGTGACGATGCGACGATCTCTTTGCCCCAATGGTCCGAAAAAAGGACAAAAAGGTAATACAGAAGCCTCGGTTTGTTCAGCTGGTTGAAGATCGCATGCCCCCCGTACCGGTTCAGACAGAAATAATGCGCGTAATCGAGACCCTCTTCCGCGAACACGGCAAGCGCCTGCGCCGTCCAGAGGACGGCCGTCATATCGGTGAGATGGCGAAACCTCGGCGTGTCCCAATGAAGGGCCCATTCGGTAATGGCGGTTTTGATGGGCCGGTCGTATCCTTTGGGATTGAACTCGGGATCCGTCAACCATCCCTTATACCGCCGTATGGTGTTTTCGGACTGGAGCGAGGTCCCGACGGCGGCAAGATCATCCCATTTGCCGTCCGTCGGATACCAGTGCCATGCGAGAACATCGACGATATCACCGCATTCATGAATAAATGTTCGGATCCATGTGTCGACCGGCTGGCTGACCGCCGGCCCCGCGAGTTTTATATCGGGATCGGCCTCTTTCATCATTGCCGCGTATTCCCTGAAAACCTTGCAGTACTTCTCCGGGGTCCAGGACGGGTCGCTTTTTTCCCCGGTATAGAGATTCGCCTCGTTGCCGACTGTCCAGACGTCGACGCGGATCCCCAGTTTTTTCACCAGTCGCACCGTTTCCGCCGCTTTTTCCGGCGTCCCGCCGTAAAGCCGAACCTGCATAAAGGTGAACGGAGTTTCGAGATATTCCTGCTGCTGCCTGAAATATGTCAATGACGCTTCATCAGGGTCATACTCGTCACCGAATTCCCCGGCCGGATAGGTAATCGTGCGAATGCCGAGTGTATCGATGAGATCCCTGATCGTATAGACCTGCATCGCGTTATTGAAATTGAAGCCGTTTAAAAGATACGGAGAAACCCGCGCGATAACATCTCCGGCGTCGATCCGCACGGCCGTGAAAGGACCTGTGGGTACCGTCACCCCTTCATTCGTCATGCAGGAGCACAACAAAGTCAGAACGGCCGCGCAGACAAACAGCGGTCCCGTCCTTTCCATCGGTGTTATTAATCCTGATTTATTCAAAGACAATGCCCCCGTATCCGACAAAGGAATCGGACGGATAGATATCCCGGCTCGTCATATAGCGGAGAAGCCTGCCCTTCTTGCATCCTTTTTCCCTCGCAAAGCTTACGGCGGCGACCGCGCCCCCCACCGAACACGCGGAGCGGTCTTCACGGGCGGCACCGATTGCCGCTTTCGCGTCCATCGCGATAAAAGCATCGAGAATCTTTTTATCGTTTACCTCCGTCACCCACTCGAAGGCCTCTTTTCCGCTTCCTTTGGGGAGGAACCCATAGTTGAATCCGTAGTGGGTAAGATCGGTCGATCCGATTACCACAACACGGCGGCCGATAATTTGTGCGGCCTTATCGATGACCTCTCCGAGTTCTTCCGCGATGTGTGACGGGGCCGCGCGC
Source organism: Spirochaetales bacterium (assembly GCA_016930085.1). Classification (NCBI taxonomy): domain Bacteria; kingdom Pseudomonadati; phylum Spirochaetota; class Spirochaetia; order Spirochaetales; species Spirochaetales bacterium. The sequence continues at coordinate 13,279 of JAFGHO010000044.1, read as the reverse complement.
ATCCAGACGGCCCTGCTTTGGGGTAAAAGATACTTTATAAAGGGAAGCTGCACTTCGACCGTATTGTCGGGAACGGCGTCTTCCTTGACGAAAATACGCCGCTTTATTTCGAGAAGTAATTCGATGTCGGCTTCGAGAATTCCGAACGGGGTTTCAAATCCCTGCTCCGATGCGGCGAGGATATTCTTTCCCGGGGGGAGGTGGCCGCCCACGATAACAATCGTATCGGCATCCGGGTCCAGACATCGGATGACCTCACAGGCGATCGAGCCGGAAAAATCCCATCCGGCATGCGGCGTGATTCCCGCCAAGGCCTTTATCTCCGGATGGGGACGGGCATGGATATACTCATCGATAACCGCTTTCGTTTTTTCAGCTGTTGCGGGATACCATCCCGCGGGCAGGGTTCGTTGTCTCACGTTCATATATCGTCCCTCTCTTTTCAACAAGCGGGATAAAATGAAAGGAGGTTACCTGTCATTTATCGGTCGTATCAATTATAATCCTTTCAGTATATACTGACAATAGAATTCAGGAAATTATCGCCATATTTCAAAAAACAGCGCCGTTCCGGCATTCCGACCCCTGCGACACGCAATACCGCACCGCAACGGGAAGGCACGTTGAGAGTAAAAATAAAATTCTTTTTCCTTCAAAGAAACAGCCGAAAATATAAGGGGAGACGTATCGTTACCAATGAAAAAAGCTGTCGCCATCACCTATGCAACATTCAGTTTCATCGCATTTACCGCCGTCATTTTTGTGACCGGCTTTCTGCTTTATGAACAATACGATAAAAACAGGATCGAGTTTTTAAACCGGTTCGAAGGGATACGGGAGAAAGCCCTCGCGTGGTATACAGCCGACCCGTCTTTTGAATCCGAATCATTTTCCGGCGGGACGGCTTCATTTTTACGGGCGGAAGAAAGGCTTTTTATCGTTTCCCTCTACTCCCCGAGACAGGGCCTCCTCTATTCGATAGAGAAAACGGGAAAAAACTCACCGTCATTTCTGAAAAGCCGGATTATTCCGGATACAGGAAGTCTGGACCCCGCGTGGAAAGGAGAACCCGAGTACAAGCGACTCCCGATCCATTTCCAGCGGATGAAACTGAAATTCAGTCTCGAACCCGAACTTTTCCTCGAGGCGGTTTATACACCGCTCACGAAAACGGAAATCTCGCTTGTAATCAAATGGGGACTCTTTGGACTTATCGTCTGGTTGATGCTTTCAATAATTATACGTCTTTTCATATCCGGCGGCACACGGAACGACACCCCCGTCCGCCCCGCCGGTACGTTTACCGGCGAACCCCTTCCGGACGGCTTTTTCGGGGAAGAACCGTACGAAATCCAAACTGAAGAGATCACCGAACCTCCCCTGCCCGCACACCGGCAAAGCGAACAAAAAGAGTTTACCGGCGCCGGAAGCCGGGCCCCCGAACATGAAACCTATGAGGCTGTCCGGCACAAAGGCGCCAGAGACCTTTTTTCACCGGCGACGAGCCTGGGCTGGGAGGATCATTTGAGCCAGCGGCTGCAGTTTGAAATCAACAGGACCGCCTCATCCAATCAGGATCTTGTTATGGTTTTAATCGGCATCGACAATTACACTAACCTCCTGCGGGGCGAATCGATTTACAGAAATATCGCACGGTGTATTCTGGATAATTTCCCGTTTCAGGATCTTGCCTTTGAATACGGTGAAGCCAGGTTTGCGATCATTCTCCCCGATATGGAACTTCATAACGGGATAAAAGAAATGGAATTGTTCCAGAAAAAGATCAACCAGTCGATGTTCGAGGACCAGCATGTAACGGTCTCGATAGGGCTTGCTTCGAGAAACGGAAGACTCCTGAGCGGAACGATTCTGATCAATGAGGCGGTAAAAGCTTTGGAAAAAGCCATTGAGGCGGGACGAAACAAAATCATCGCGTTCAAATCCGATCCGGAAAAATACCGTAAAGTCCTTTCGGCGAAAATGGACAGAAAAAAATAACGGCGATACTTTCCTTATAACAGGTGAAGCTCCCCGATCAGTCATTTTGTTTTCATGGATGGTAACGTCATATATGACGGGCGGCGGGGTTGTTTGAACATTAAAATTATAAGAATGGTAACGTTGTTTATTGACATTTTCCGAAGTTAGTTTATATAATGCTGTAACCTTTAATACAAAAGGAAGTTTTAAGTCATTGAGGTTTGTTCATAACCTCGGGCCAAGATAAAGAAAGAAAAGCGACCCTGTATAAGATTCTTTGCATCGTTGAGGAATATTGTACGGCGTAATTCGGATTATAAGTGCGAACAAACACCCGGATGGGATCGTATGTCCTTTTGCCGTTAGCGGACGGGCGGGGGACAGGGTGTCTTATACGGATATTGTTTCAATCGATTCCGGCATCACGCATTCGGCTGTGTGCCTGGAAAACACCTTAACTAACAGGAGAGTAGTATGATACGTATCGAAAATTTGACCAAGTACTATAACACTACCTGTGCTGTTGAGAATGTCAGCCTCGAAATAAACAAGGGTGATATTGTCGGGCTGCTCGGTCCCAACGGCGCGGGGAAAACGACCACGTTAAGGATACTGACCTGCTATCTGAAGCCGACCAGCGGAAATATCTCCGTCAAGGACTTCAACATTCACGATCATCAGCTCGAGATTAAAAAACTCATGGGATATCTTCCCGAAAGCGCCCCCCTTTACAAGCAGATGCTCGTGTTCGATTATCTTACGTATATCGCGGATATCTGGGAGATCGACAAGGACAAGCAGGAAAAGCGTATTCACGAACTCGCCGACCTCTGCGGCTTGAATGAAGTGATGCATAAAAGCATCGACGAGTTATCAAAAGGATATAAACAGCGGGTCGGACTGGCGCATGCGATGATGAGCGACCCGGAAATACTCGTGCTCGACGAGCCGACATCGGGTCTCGATCCGAACCAGCGTATCGAGGTTCGGGACATCATAAAAGAAATCGGAAAATATAAAACCATCATCGTCTCGACCCACATTCTTCCGGAAGTCGAGTCGACCTGTAACAGGGTGGTGATCATCGATAAAGGAACGATCAGGGCGGACGACCGGACTGAAAATCTTAAGAAAACAAACAATATCAATATCAGCCTCAAAAACGCCCGTATCGACGATGTCAAATCGGCCCTGGCATCGATCAACGGCGTCGAACAGATCCGGAAATCGGGGGGCGATGCCGATATCATGGACGTTGAAATCGAATGCAATACAAAGGATGATATCCGGCCCGCGATCTACCAGGCAATAAAAAGCAGGGACTGGATTCTCGTTGAATTGAAGCAGGTGAGTACATCTCTTGAAACCATATTCAGAAAAATCACGAGGGAGGTATAAACAGATGACAGTAAAGGTTTTGACACTCAAAGGATTGTTTCAAATATATAAAAAGGAAATAAAAACCTATTTTATCTCGCCGATCGCGTATGTGGTCATTTCGCTTTTTCTTCTCGTATCGGCGTTTTTCTTCTTTTTCTGGGGAACCTTCTTCCTGCGGAACCAGGCATCGATGCGAATGTTTTTTTCGCTGCTTCCCGTCTTTTCCTGTTTTGTCGTTCCGGCAATCACCATGAGTCTTTTTTCGGAGGAAATCAACCTCGGTTCCTATGAACTCCTCCTCACCATGCCGGTGACCTTTCTCGATATCATCTTTGCGAAATTTCTGGCGGCCCTCACTTTGACCGCGATCTGTTATCTGCCGACCGTCTCGTACGCCGTTTTTATTTCGTTCATGGGAAACCTCGACTGGGGTCCGGTCGCGGGCGGTTATTTCGGGGGTCTATTGATGGGCGCGGGATTCTGTGCGGTCGGCCTCATGGCTTCCTCGCTGACGAGAAAACAGATCATCGCGTACCTGATCGGGTGGGCGATTTGTTTCGCGCTCTGGTTGTTGGACCGTATAGTCGTCTATGTCCCCCTTCCGCAATTCATGCTCGGGTTTCTCCAATTTCTCGGCGCCGACTATCACTTCCAGAATATCGCGAAAGGAATTATCGATACAAGGGATATCCTCTATTTTGTATCGCTCTGCTTTTTCAGCCTCTACGGCACGAAACTGATAATGGAAGAACAGAAATAAAGGAGGCAGACAAATGGACGAAAAGAAAAAAACAGGTATGAAACCCAGGAATTACAACAAATACATCATCTTTGGTATGCTCGCCGTGATCGTCGTCATCATCAACATCATCGGTATACAGCTCTTTCTCCGCGTCGACCTCACCGATACCGGAATGTATTCCCTTTCGGCGGCGAGTAAGGAGGCGGTCGCCACGCTTCAGGAGCCGTTGACGGTGAAGGTGTTCTTCTCCGACGATCTTCCCGCGGAATATATCGATCTTCGCCAGTATGTGGAGGACCTGCTCGAGGAGTATTCGGTGAACGGCAACAGGTATTTCAATTACAGCTTCTACGATGTCGGCGGTGAAAGCGACATCAGTGAAGAACAGGAGAACAACCAGTCCCTCGCGAACGACTACGGAATCTATCCGATACAGATCGAGATATACAAGAATGACGCGTTCAGTTTCAAAAAGGCGTATATGGGAATGGTTCTGATTCACGGTGATATTATCGAGACCATCAACAGGATCACCGCCAAGGAAAAACTCGAATACAACATCACGACGACCATCCGGAAAATGAACAATAAAATATCGGCCCTGCTCGCGCTTTCGGACAATATCGACGTGAAACTGTTTCTCTCATCCGACCTCTATCAAATGGGGGAAGCGCTCGAGGAAATCCCCGGAAAACTCGAAGAGATTATGAAAAAACTCAACAAGGAAAACTACGGCAAACTCGATTATACCTATATCGACACCTCAAAAAATCCGGAACTCGCGAGTGAGGCGGAAAAGTACAATCTTCTCAGTTTCGTCAAAAACGATCCGGACAATCCCGATCGGACGATCAACCTCTACGCCGGGATCGTCATCGAATACGGCGATAAAACCGATTACATCAATATCCTCGAGAAGGTGAACACCCTCCTCGGTTCGTTTTATAATATCGTGGAAACGGAAACCCTCGATATCGTCATCAACGACGCGATCAACAACCTGATCGACATCAATGAACGGATCGGGTATTTAAAGGATCACGGGACGGCAAAGCTCGACTGGCAGGATTTCGAACGCCAGGCGTATATGCAGATGCACCCGAATGAAAATATCGCGCAGGTATCCGCCGAAGAGTTCGAAAAAATCATCTCCGAGCATTATACCATCGACCAGATAAGCCTTATCGAGAACCGCATCCCCGCGGGTATCGAATGCCTCATTATCGCCGGGCCGAAGGAATCGTTCTCGGAATGGGAGCTTTTCCAGATCGATCAGTTCCTTATGCAGGGCAAATCTCTTGCCATTTTCCTTGACGGCCTCGAGGAAGTAAATCCCGAAACAAACCAGCAGCTTTACGGTTATCAGTTGCCGAAAGAATATCCGCCGGTCAAAACCGGTATCGAGAAGCTCTTGGAGCATTACGGGGTGACCGTAAAGTCATCCTATATTTTCGACAAAAAATGCTACAAGCAGCACCATCGCGTGTACGGGGACTTCGATATCTATTTTATTCCTGAAATTCAGAACGAGTTTGTCAATGAAGACCTGAAATACATGAAAAACGTAAAAGGCTTTTACATGATTCAGCCTTCACCGATAAAGCTTAACGAAGACAAACTCAAAGAGAACAACATCTCATCTGATATCCTCTTTTCCTCGTCGAACGAGTCATGGGAGAGCTCCGAAAACATCAATCTCGACGATCCCAACGCGATGTATATGCCCGATACGGGTCTGAAAAGCTATCCCCTCGCCGTTATGCTTGAAGGAGAGTTCCCCAGTTTCTTTGAAAACAGGGCCGTTCCGGAACCGCCCAAAAAAGAAACGGAAGAGGGCTCCGAAGACGAAGAGCGGGGTCTTTCGGCGGAAGATCTCACCCTCGAAAGGAACGTGATAAAAAAAGCCGTCAGACCGGGGAAATTGTTTGTCGTCGGGACCTCACAAATCGTCAGGGATATAATTCTCACCATCCCGCAAAACGGACCGCCCGAAACACCCAACAGGGTGCTGATCAGCAATATTTTGGACTACCTGAACAACCGGGCGGACTACGCGGTGATGAGGAGTAAACTACAGGTCATCAATCCGCTGGACGCAACAAAAACGACACCGCTCGCAAAAGACGTTACACGCTATTTCAACCTGATCGGTCTACCCCTTATTGTTGCCGTATGCGGACTTTTCGTGCTTCTGACAAGAGGAACACGAAGAAGAAAGATTCAGGTAAAGTTCTTGAAAAAATAAGGGTATATTACGCCTGCAATACTCAAAGAAGCAGAGGAGAGAATTATGGCTATAAGAAAAGAATATATCGTACTTGGAATAATCATTCTGGCCCTGATCGGGGTCCTTATCATGGTCAATATTTCACCGGGCAACATCTATTCGCTTCCCGGGCTTTCTAAAATCTCGCGGGATGATGTCGATAAAATCGTTTTCGAGATCCCGGAACGCACGGTGACGCTGGTAAAGAATTCGGCCAACAAGTGGGAAATACTTCCCGGCAATTTCCCGGCCGATGAACAATCGGTCGATACCATGCTGGATCACCTTGTCGATACCAAACTCGAAGCGCTTATTTCGGAAAAAGAAGTATTTGCCCGTTACGATCTCGATGAAGCAAACAGGATCGTCGCCAAAGCATATATCGGTGAAAAACTCGTCCGGCAAATCAATATAGGAAAAACATCGAACAACTTTTCTCAAACCTATATCACCCTGACGGACGATCCTTCCGAACAAGGAGATACGAAGATATACAGCGCCAACGGGAACATGAGAACCGTTTTCGAAAAAGACATGAACGACCTGAGAAACAAGAAAATCTGTTCTTTCGATACATCCGAAATAAAGGAGCTGATTCTGGAGTTCGAAGGCCAGACCATGGTTATCACAAAGCAGGAAAAACAGCCGGATGTCACCGAAGAAGGAGAACAGGCGCCGCCCCCTGAGGAAGTCTGGACGGCAAACACGAAGGAAAAACCGATTCCGCAGAACACGATCAACGATATTCTCAACACAATGTCCGATCTTTCCTGCGAAGCGTTTATCGACGACAAAGAGAAATCGGACATGACCGGGCAGTTCAAATATAAAATTACGGCACGGGGGACGAAAGATTACGTTCTCACCATATGGGATCAAACGGACGACAACAAGTATCCGGCGATCTCTTCGGAAAACGACTATCCTTTCCTCCTTATCGGCTGGAGGGCTCAGCGGATGATGAAAACCTTCGACGATGTCGAATAAGGAAGAAATAAAAGCCCGCCGCCGTCGCGGCGGGCTTTTATACGGCCCGGTTCCGTATCATAACCATGCAGAGTTATGACGTGGGTACCCCCGGCATTGTTGATATTATACCTTGATAAAAAACCGGAAGCGGTGTATTTTATATTATAAATGTCATTATTCACGACGAAAATAGGAGTATATGGATACCATCAAGCAGGATCTTATCAGCCGGGCACTGAATACTCATAAAAAAATCTTTCCATGCAACGGAAAAGACAAACTCGAAGAATGTTTTACCATCGAAGGCAGAAAACTCATTTTCTGGTTCAACACGGAAGACCGGAACACCCACACCATTTCCGTGCGGATCAATTGATGCGCAGCGGGAATCCCCTCCCCCTTAATGCCTGAAATATAACCGATTCGGTTGTACAGCTTCTATCGAAAAAAAATATCGACGGACTCCCTCATAAAACCCGTTCAGGGCCGGATTACGGGGTGTCGGAGGCAAACTTCGATAACAGCTTTACGTAGGCCGCCTGGTAATAAATACCCGGTTCGGTAACTTCCCAGGAGTTTTCCGGATAACTGGTGTTCCAGTCCCTGTAGGCTTTCTGAACCGGCTGATTCAAAGGAGGCTCGAGTGCGGGCCCGATATAGGAGGCATCGGGGGCATAGTATTTGTTGACACCCCCGGGCACGTAACCCGGAGGAGGGCCGTACGGGCTGGTTTTCGCGTTATCATAGGCTGTTCCGTCGTGAAACCATGAATGGTAAATTTCATCGGCGCAATTGTCCCCCCCGAAATCATACATGTTTGTCAGCATAGCCATATTAATCGCATTGACACCATGCATGTAATGGAGGTAATCTTCGGCCCCCTTACGGTAATCGGTCTCATTCGTACTGTCAATGCCGTAGGTTACCATATTGTATAATATCAGTCCCGTATGGCATTTTTCCCGGTTGCTTCCCCAGCCATAGTCGCCGTCATTCAGATACGCCCGGTACGCATCCGTATTACCAGTGACGGCCGGAAGGAATTCATCGCTTCCTGTTATTTCATTAATACAGGTAGTATTGATATTGCTCTTGACCGACGGACTGGCCCCGGCAAGACTCGCGTAATACAGCAATGCGTCTTCATGTACTGAATCATAGGCGTTCCACCAGTAATTGAAAGGGTACGGGACATATGTCGTATAATTATTTTCGATGAATGTCTTGTATTTTTCCTCGCCGGTTGCGGCGTAGAGGTACACGGCCGCAGTAACGTACATCGCCTTCTGTTCCGCTTCGCTTCTTTCCGGATTGGCGCTTGAAAACCCGGCATTATCATACGAAGAAAAGGGATAACCGTTCGTTTCGAGTGATGTCCAGGCGTTTTCAGCTCGAGCCAACAGATCGCCGGCATACGCGCCCATCCCCGCGATGTCTTTGAAGATCAGATACGCGTGCGCCAGCATGCCTGAAAAAGCGTTCGTGGATGAAGCCCCGGAAGGTCCGTATCTCCTCGCGACCGTATCGGCGCCGGGGGGACTTTTGGCCTCGTATCCTTCCCCGGATACTTTCATAAGGACGGAATCGTCTGATTCCTGCATTTTGACGAGCCAGTCCAGTTCCCATTTGATCTCGTCGAGGATGTCCGGGATGCCGTTATCGCTTTCCGGAATAGCGTAATCGTCTTTAAACACCGACGGATTTTCCCGGTATGCCGATAACAGGTCATGCACGGCCGCAAAGGTGAAATTGACATACTTATTATAATCCCCCGCGTCATACCAACCGCCGGAAAGGTCTTTCTCGAGGGATTCGTTACCCGTGTCGGTAACCAGCCTGCACTGGGTGTCCTGAAGGGAGCCCACATGACTGGCACCGTCCGGCCAGTCCCCCGCGAAAAATGCGCTTTTTTCAAAACCGCACCGCTGGTAAAAGAATGCCCTCATCGCGTGTTTCAGGACGTCGTTGTATACGTCATCGCCGATATCGAACTCGTAGGAACTTTCGTCGTTCGCGGGGTCATGAATATAATAGGTCCCCGGTGTCGAAACCGATGAAAATTCGAACCACCACACCTTGTCCCCCGACTGGGTGTGGATATTGCCGTCGTCGAAGACCGTTATCGAGGATGAGTATTCGACCTCTCCGGTCGCCGCATGACGGACTTCGAATGTCGTGCCGGGATAATAGGTATCCGGCCCGTTAAACCCTGTTTGGGGGCATACGATAACGGCGATTTTTTGGGCCTCCGTCCGGTAGCCGAACTGATCGATTCTGATGTGCTGATTCGCCTCGAGACCCGGATCCGGATCGGGGGGGTCTTTCGGAAGGCTGCATGTTATCAGTATCGATAAAAGAAAAATTAAAAGGTTTACGACATGTTTTTTTGCCATAATTATCTCCATGTGAGTTTATTGGGATTTCTTCTCCATTATTAATAATACTGCGAAAATATGATAATTCAAATTGAGACGGACAAAAACTGCCTCCTGATCCGGCAAACTGGACTTTTTTCCTCGATATATCGATCACCAACATGAATCAGGAGAATTTACAGGTGGGTTAAGCCCGAATTGCGCTGGATATGTATTCGCGTTCCGGATCGCACAATTCACTTTTATAGGCCGGATTTTGTCGCATTTTTTGTCGCATTACAATGCCGACTAAAAACGGGAAAAAAGATGTATGGTTACAGCAGATAACATTCTTGAAGAAAGGAGGTTTACACGGACTTCTTTAAAAAAATATAAAGGTTTTTTGATCGAGTCCGGCAGTTGTGTGTGAAACCGAATGCCGCGGTCTTCTCGACACCAGGTTTTGACGCTTTTCTCTTTGATGTAGAGTGATTTTTATTCATTAAAGCAATAATCGTTGAAGCATACAATCGCTTTAAACCGATATCGGTTTATGAGAATACCGCGAAAATACGTTTTATCAGATGCCTTTGCATTGATAAAGTAAATAATTTAAGGAGGATCAAATGAAAAATCTGTTATTAATGGCTGTGTGTTTGGGACTTTTAGCGTTCGGCTGCGCTATCGAGTCCGACAACGGGGCGGGTGCGGAAGACGCAGAACCGGCCCTCATCAATCATCTCAATCTCGGCGATGAGGGTTCTGTCGATTTTTACGAACCGGTACCCGGAGAAATTCTGGTACTTGGGATATTCAACTCCGGCGATATTGTCGACGAAATCGAAGGAAAATCCCCGCCCGAGATATATGAATATCTCACAGGGGAAACGGCCCCGGAGGTTATTCAATCCGCTTACGAGGCATCCCTTGATGCCGCCTGCCGGGAAACGGCAGAATCCGGTGACGATGAAAATATCCAGCTTCCAGATATGGCCGGAACCAGAATGCCGCCCGAGGAGTTCAGGGACCGTTATTGCCGGCCGGCAGGGATATACGACTATACCTACTGCCTACTCAGCCGGACGAATAATTACAGTATTATCAGAACCGCGTCTCTGATGGTCAACAGGGTGCACGCGTACAGAGGAAATTTCAATTTTGCCCACAGGTACCTCGACGGTGATTCTTACAGAACCGTCTGTAACGTATTAATGCCCGAAGGCCGCACCCTGTTCGTCTATAGTCAGGGAATCAGAACCAGGCGCATGGCCCAGATTTACAATGCCACGGGCGACTACTGGCATCTGTCAGTCTATGGCAATAATTAACATCGTTTGGAAAGACGAATGTAAAAGGTTTTTTCACAATCCCGGCCTCATGACGGGCCGGGATTGTATCTGCATTTCGAGATCCTCAGGATCGTCATCGATATGGCGATCCTCAAAAAACGAAAACCCTTAACAATACAAGATGCATAATGGGAAACATAAAGAACCGGGGCGTTGATTCTAATAAAGCGTTTTGCTATCATTATTCATAAAAGCTTATGGAGGCAGCCGGTGAAAATTTGCCGCGGACTCGTATATATTATTCTGGCCGCACTTTTGGGGTGCGCCGGCGACAAGCATCTGGTCACATCCGATAGCGGAATAAACCCGCCGAAATACGGCACCGCCGATGAGGGGGTGTTCCCGCGTGATCGCGTTCTCGACATCCGGATATCGATGAGCGTGGGGGCATGGAAACGGATGCTGGCCACCGCGACCCGGGAAGTATGGTCGACGGCGGATGTGACGATCGACGGGCGGCGCCTGGGCATGGTGGGTTTCCGTCCCAAGGGCGAATACTCCCTTGACACATGCATCGACGCATACGGGAGGCTGCTGTGCAAAAAACTGTCGTTCAAACTCAAATTCCACGCCGTCGATCCCGGCCTGCGCTTTTACGGACTCAAGCGGCTGGTCCTCAATAAAATCGAAAACGGCGCCGAGGTGTTCTTCGAGACACTCGGATACCGCATTTTCAATGACTTCGGCATCATCGCGCCCCGCACCGGCTACGCGACCCTCACCATCAACGGTAAACCGCAGGGCCTTTACACGGTCGTCGAAGTCGTCGACGGGCGTTTCACGAAAGACCGCTTCGAAGACGGCGACGGTAATCTCTACAAGGAAGTATGGCCGAACCGGACCGAAGCGTCCTACTTCGCATACGGCCTCGAAAACAACGAAGAGACCGCCACGCACGATGCGTTCATCGCCTTCGCAACGGATATGCTCGCTACCGGCGACGAAACGCTGCCCGAGACATTAGCCCGGTACATGGACATCGAGAAAGTCCTCGACTATATGGCGGTCGATTACGGAATCGCGAACTGGGACGGAATTACCACGTTCTATGCCGGCGAATGGGGATGCTCGAACCACAACTACTACATGTATCAGGATGAGAATACAGCCCGTTTCACCCTCATTCCCTGGGATCTTAATGCGGTCTTCTTTCTTGAGCATTGGCTCGGCGATATCCGGCCATGGGACACCCTGAACGTCGACTGCGGCCGTCTCATTCCGGTCGAAAACATTCCCGACCTCTACACACGGCCGTCCTGCTGCGATCCGGTAATCCGCGCGATCGCCCTGTCCAAAGACCGGTACAGGGCTTCGTTGCGGCGGCTGCTCGAGGAAGTGTTCGTCCCCGACAGGCTCAACGTGCTGATCGACGCCTTATTTTCGCAGATAAAGCCGGCGCTTAAAAAAGATCCTTTCCTGCGCGTCAATGATGTCGCCGGCGCGGCATGGTGGCTCAAAGGAAACCTGAAAATTTTGCGCAAACGCCTCCAAGCGGCGGCCTCGAGCGGTGAGACCGGAGGCGGTTCTCCCTGAGGGCGGGCGCGGTAATAATTCGTACAGGGGGAGACGTGAGAGGGAATACTCTTTTAAAAATATTAAAGAGATGTCAGCCGGTTCTTGAAATCCTTTACACTCAGGATTTCAATCCCTTCGAACGGATTCAATATCAACAGATCATTGTCACCGGAAACAAGCACATCCGTCTTTCCTTTTACATTACTGTCGATGACTGATCATATTTTCATTCAAATATTACTTTTATACTCGATAGATGTTTTTTCCTTCCCGGTATAAATATATCATAATATATAATAAAATACTTGCTTTCTATTGGTATTCGATAGATGAAAAAACTAAATTCTTTAAATTCAATAATATACCAATAATTATCTTCTTTTTCTACTAAAAGAGAATAAATATATGCTTGGTTTTTTTTATTTTTATTTTAGAATACGTAAAATTCACGGACCTCTCTCTTCTCTTTTCCGGGGGTACTCCTCTCCTCTTCTCCTCCTCTGTGCCCTCTGTGCCCTCTGTGCCCTCCGCGCGCTCCGTGTGAAACACTCTTCATTTCCATAAAATTTCACACAGAGCCCTCAAAGCACACAGAGAAGAATGAAATTCTCTTGCCTCCTCTTCCTCTGTGTCCTTGGTGCCCTCTGTGTGAAACACTCTTCTCCTCCTCTGTGTCCTCCGTGCCCTCCGTGTGAAACACTCTTCATTCCTTAAAATTTCACAC
>JAFGHO010000043.1 GCA_016930085.1 Spirochaetales bacterium | reverse complement strand
GAGTAGTCGGCGTTGCCGGAGGATTCGTCTGGGTAGGGGGAACTGTTGCGGGCGGATTCGTCGGTGTATCGCCTGGACCCGAGCCGTATACCACCACCCCGTCGTCGTAGACGGGGATATACGCTGAAATTGCGAAGCTTGTCGTCATTTCCCGGTAGGAATAATCGTTTGACGGATCCCAATCGTCCGGTGTTCCGACCCCTGATGCAAGTCCGATCGAGAACTGGGCGCTTTTGTAATACGACTGCATACTGCCCGGATATATCTTCGTCGTTGAAAAATCGATTTCCGCATAATAGACATTCCCCGACACATGATAAAGCCCGGATATCGAGGCATCCGAACTGTTCATACGCACACTGATGTCGCTTAATGCGTATCCGGAATCGAATACCTCGGTCAGGTCGACATAGTAACGGGCGGAAAGTGAATCGGAAACCCGGGGGGGCCATCCCGAGCGGTTGTTCATGTTCATCCTGATTTCGGAATAGGTTCCGTAGGAGTTGTTGTAACAGACTTCGGCAAACATTTCCGGTTCCCGTTCTTCAAGCGGGGGAAATCCCGAAATCGGCGAACCGCCGTAGGTCTCCACCATCTTAGCGAGACAGGCGACGAAACCCGCATTGTAGTCGCAGGCAACCTCATTGCACACATAATCGTCGATCGCATCGGTATATCCGTCGGACTCGTTCGGGCCGCCGACCAGGGCGCCGTAAAGATTATGCCGGTGGTAGTCGGGATCGTTTATCAGTCCATAGAAAGAACTGTGGGCGTTTCTGTGGTGTGGCCGCTTCGGCGGATTGCTTCCGAACCCGACAACATAACTCGAGTTCCGGGGGTTATCACCGAGACAGTAATCGATCATTTGTTCGGCGAAATCATAGTACCGGCTTCGCCGTTCGGCATCACCCACGAACTCGCTGTACACGAAAGCAAGGAATGCCGTGTTCGCGGCATGGCGAAGGCTTCCCCATGAATCGCAGAAAGCGAGTCCTCCCGGGGTGTAGGTAATCCTGTTCCCATCATAGCCTGCCGTCCACCAGTCGAGGTGCATGTTGACAAAATCGTAATATTCCTGTTTGCCCGTTTCCCTCGCGAGGATGATCATAGCCGCGTAATGCTGATCGTCCCAGCAGTGCCCCCACTGGTACTCTATGGGGTCGGTTTCCTGGTATCCCTGCTTGTTTAGTTCGGGAACATAGCCTTCGGCTTTCTGTAAATAGGTAATGTCGCCCGTTGCGATAAATAGCCAGACCGCCGCCCACATCAACTCGTCATAAAATCCGCTCCATGACTGATAATATCCATTTGCCGCCGTGTAGCTGTCGTCACTCCTTATCGTATCCGCTATCTGAAAAAGCTGTTCCGCGTGACTCAGGTAACTGCCATCGTTGAAGAGAATCGAACCGATCGCCAGCGCCGCAGCGGTTCCCGCAGTGACACAGGAAGCATTGCAGGTATAAGCAGGCCGGTCCATGATCTCCTCGATCACTTCGACCGGACCCCAGTACCCGTGGTCCTGGCCCCCGTCACCGACCTGATAGACGAACTGATTCCCCCGATGACAGGAAACGAAATAATCCAGTACAAACCTGAGGTTGTTCTCAAAGGCTTCCCACTGGCCAGCGGCGACGATACCGTCCTTGTATTCATAGGCTGCCCACCCGAGGGTACTTGCGGCCTGGGCCATCGGAAGCCCGAACTTCACGTGATCGCCCGCGTCGTACCATCCGCCCGTCACATCGTCATTGAGGCAGGAATCGCCCCGCCACTCGACCCTGTTCCAGGCGGGAAGCCGGCCCGACTGCTGGCACTCGTAAAAATAAATAGCCTTCTGCATCGCCTCCGCGTAATTGTAGGCGAAACCGGTTGACGCGATAATCAAAAGGACAAATAATAAAGCAACCCGAATTATTTTCCTCATAAGGCAAACCCTCCGAAATGTTTTTTTTTGATTCATTATAACAGATGAACGGGATCGAGCAATAGGGAAATCAGATGATTTGGCGGTAAGGGCTTTATCCGAAACGGTTTTTACCGGCTGCGCAGTGAAAACGGTATCTCCGAAAACCTCTCGTCACGCTGCCGCATGTGTTAGCTGTTATGTGATTTATGTTCACTTCTCTTCCTGTTGCCGTAAAGCCGCTTCGTATTCTGGATGGACGATCCACACTCCATCACGGTAAACCCGGTAATCCCACGGCAGGAGGACGAGTGCGTCGGTTTCGACGACGACGATATCGGGTTTCGGTTCGGCCCACGAGTGGCAAAAAAGACTCGCGGTAACCGTACGAGACGCCCCCGCCTTCATTACTTCATCCCTGACCACAACAAGCGTTCTCCCCGAATCGGCCATCTCGTCGATGACCGCAACGACCTTGCCGGCGACCGCATCACGGGGAAGGTTCACTTTCCATTCAGGTTCTCTCCGAACGATCTCATCGTCGAACCGGCGCGTCACCCTGACCGGATACATCTCCCTTCGAAGCATACACGCGACCGCCGTTGATGGAAAAAGTCCCGCACGGGCGATCCCGACAACAACCTCCACCTTTTCCTTTGAAAGCGTTTCCGCGAGCATCATCGCAAGGACTCCAAAATCATCCCAACTTATCTCCCTGATTCCCGTCCTGCTTCCGTAATCATAGCTTTTTGTCTCCATTCACTCTCCTTACTCGGTTTTTGTTAATATCCTTCTGCAATAAAAAAATACCTGCTAGGATTCCGGCATTAATTGCCGCCTCATCCGAATCCCGCGAAGTCTGTTCACCGCCGCCGCAATCTCGTTTTTTCTGGGCCTTGCGATATCGCCCCACGGGTACTCCGCGACACATAAAGCATCCGGGCCCCACCGGTCGAGCAATCCTTCTATTTCCCGCACGGTCTCAGCAAGCGTTTTCTTTCCGTCAACGAGTGTCCGTACGGCGAAAACCAGCGACGATGCGATCCCACGTGTCTGGCTTTCATCGACCAGTTGTTCCATTGAGGAAAGATCGATCGTTATGTTTTCGTACCTGATATGGGTTCTGCTCTTTGCCTGCACCTTCAGCGGTTTTCCCCTCCTGGGTGAGGGAAAGCCTTCCGGCTGAGGAATTCGATCCGGGGGATATCTGAAGGCAAAAGTAACCTCGTTTTTACGTCCGGAAGGAAAATCGCTTACAATCGCTTTCACCCTGTCACCGACATCAATCGGTCTGAAACCGTCCATCATCACGACATTATCTGCCACTGAAAAATAATCGCCCGACCCGCCCATGACGATAATCGTTGATATGCCGCTCTTCTCAGACAGTTCCCTGACTCTGTCAATAAAAGGGGTGATCGGTTCCTTTTCCTTTACCACAAGGGCCTGCATCCGTTCGTCACGGACCATGAAGTTGGTGGCGGAGGTGTCTTCATCGATGAGAAGCAGCGACGTGCCGATTTCTATCGCCTCAATTATATTTGCCGCCTGGGAAGTGCTTCCACTCGCGTTATCGGTTGAAAAAGCATCCGTTTCCCTGCCGAAAGGAAGATTTGAAATAAATGGTGAAATATCGACACACTCGATCGAACGGCCGTCTTCAGCCCTTATCTTTACGGCGTCTATGACGGTCACGACCCCCTCCCTCCCGTCACCGGGAATATGATTATAAACGCCGCGTTCGATCGCTTTGAGAAGCGTCGATTTTCCATGATACCCGCCGCCGACGATGAGTGTGACACCGGAAGGGATTCCCATCCCCCGTACCGGTCCCCTGTTTTTAAGCGTAACCTCTATTTCCATCGATACCGGCGAAGTGAACGGTATCGCCGTTTCCCCCGGCATCGGTTTGTCGCTTATACCGCTTTGTCTCGGCAGAATCGAGGCGTTTTCAATAAAGGCGACAAGCCCTTTTTCTCCAAGCTGTGTTCTGAGTATCTCCTGGTCTTCGACAACATCGGCGTGACGGGCGATTTCTCCTTCGTCGAGATGCCTTATAAAAAGGGACGATTCGACGATCTTCGGGAGTTCATCAAAAAAAATCGAGGCCGCGTCTTTCGCATTGACGCGCCTTCCGAACGCAGGGAGACCTATGTGTATCCGCGCCTCGATCCTGTTTTCACTTATCACCATACATGTCCTTTCGAGTACTTCCTGTGCACCGACATCGATCCGGATATCACCGCTGTTTCCCGTTCCGCGGGTACCGCCGCTATACTTCACCGTATTCCGGCTGAACACCCTGCTTAAAAAATCGGCCGTCGCAGTACGGCGGATTTTGTTCGCCAGGTAACCAGACGGTATACCGGTCTTCTCGAGAGGAACGATAATACGAACCGCGGACGGCGGCGCGAAAGGATCACTCTGGACATGATCTATCACGAGGTTATATGAAGAAAAAAAATAACTCCCGTGAAGCTGCTTGTACGACGAATACCCCTTTCTCTCCATACTCTGCAATCTGGCTTTCAGTTTTTCCATACTGCAAGTATACATTGAAAAGAAAATGTTGTCTTGCGGAAACAGGAACTACCAATGCCACGTCACTGTCGACGGGTGCCGCACAAGAATTGTCACAGAGAAAGCACACAAGGTCTTTTTGTCTTCTCATTGTTATGGCCCGCCTCTCCTACTCTCTGGTCACCTTGACCACACTGTTGCCAATCATTATATTATATCCACAGTCTTACAAAGGAGAAAAGGATGTTAAAAGAAAAAGTGGAATCGGCATTAAAAACAATACGGCCTTCGCTTCAGGCTGACGGAGGAGATGTCGAACTCGTCGATGTGACGGAAGACGGAATCGTCAAAGTCCGGCTCAAGGGTGCCTGTCACGGCTGTCCCATGGCACAGATGACACTCAGCCAGGGAATCGAAAAACACCTCAAGGAAAAAGTGCCGGGCGTGAAAAAAGTACAGTCCGTCTGAAATGATAGAAACCGGACGCCTCTTTATCAGACAATTCAGACAATCCGATTGGGAGGATCTTTACCGGTATCTTTCTCTCCCGGAAATTTTCGAGTTCGAACCGGGAAGTCCCGTCACGAAAGACGAAGCAAAAAAACTTGCCGCCGAAAGGGCGGCAGGCAATGATTTTTTTGCCGTCATCCTCAGAGAAATAAACAAGATGGTCGGACATCTTTATTTTCATCACACCGATCCGAAAGAATACATGACCTGGGAACTGGGCTTTATTTTCAACCCGACTTATCACAACAACGGTTATTGCACTGAAGCATCGAAGGCGATAATCGATTTTGCCTTTACCGTACTCAAAGCACACCGGGTTGCCGCATACTGCAATCCCGCAAACATCCCGTCGTGGAAAGTTCTCGAGAAAATCGGAATGAAGCGGGAAGGATGCTTCAGGCAAAAGGCCTTTTTTCGAAGAGATAAGAATGATATTCCGATCTGGCACGATTGTTATGCGTACGGGATTGTGGAAAATGAATGAGAATTATAAACAGATAGTTCCTGATTTCTTTCATTAATAAGAGATCGGGAACCTGGGAAAATAGCCAGATGCTACCTGTTTTATATGATTGTATCATGGCTGGTTTCCTTATATATGTCATACGAATACTATTACCTAATTGAACCATAATTAATCGAAAATAATTCTATAGTTTTTGTATAATAATTATTTTAAAAGATTTCTCTCACAAAGCTGTAATAATTCCAATAAATAACAAAGAATACAGAGGAATTGTGTTTTTTATATATTCTTCATCTCTTTTAGAAAAAAATCAAAGCAGCACACACTTTTTTAGTGTTATACAATGTATGAGAAAGATTACTCAGGGGGTGTTGTCAAATGATACAAACAAATACGCATGAATTCCATTTTATCATCACGGATTTAATGAAAGAGAAGTTGCGCAACCTGACATTGTCCGGTTCAAGCCGTTCGTTATCCGGCGTCATTGTCTGGATATTGTCCTGCATCGATCCTTTGATTTTAAAGGAATATAAATGGGGAATACAACGGATGAGTCGATATCGAGCGGTCTCGGACAATCCCGATGAAAGTCGGGAACATGTCCATATTTATTTTACTGAGGATATGTATCGAGAGATTAAGCTGTTACATGCGGATTTGAATTGCTTTAGTATCGCGCAGTTGGTGAGGGAATTGTTGGCGTTGTTTCTATCGATGGTGGAGAGATATGGAAATAAAGTCATCGAAGAATTTGAGAAAATATTTAAGAAATGGAGTAATGAGGAGAAGAGATTACTGCAGTCCCCTCGAAGGAATTTACGACAATTGTTTAAGATAATTCAGCATTTATCTGGTCGAAATAGAATAATTTCAATATACACGAATCATTATTCACCATTTTGGATACTTCGGCTATAAAAACACCTTGACAAACGACACACCGCTTCCTATATAAACATTCCCCGGTCGGACCAAATAGAATAATTGTGCCCGATAAATCGAATATAATCATAGATAAAAAATTAAAGACTCGACAGGCGCTAAAGTAAAGAGTTCTTTATTAAACAATATCTATAACCATGAAAATAAAAGCAGAATGTTTCACGTGAAACAATTATTCCTTTTCCGCGCGGGCGACACCGATCACGATGTCCGGTTTTTCGATACTGACGATTTTTACGCCGACAGCTGTCTTTCCCAAAACCGGTATTTCATTTGCCCTCACCTTCAGGGTATTTCCCTTTGAGGTGATACAAACGATATCATCCTGCTTATTGATCGAAAGCACACCGGCGATTTCCCCGTTTTTCTCCGTCACCTTGCAACAGATCTGTCCCTTTGTCCCCCTGCCATGCGAACTGAAATTTTCGTATTTCGTCCGCTTTCCGAAACCGAATTGCGACACGATAAACATTTCTTCTTTTTCCGAAACGGGAAGAACACCGATTACTTCGTCTTCTTTTGAAAGCCTGATTCCCCGAACTCCCCGCGACGATCGTCCCATAACCCTAACCGCTTCCTCATGAAACCGTAACGCCATTCCCTGTCTCGTCACGAGTACGATTTCGTCGTCACCTGTTGTCAATTTTGCTGCGATTAGCTTATCCTGTTGATCGAGGTTCAACGCAATGATGCCGCGGGTCTTTGCATTGGTAAATAGATCTATATTTACCCGTTTCACCACCCCCCTGCATGTTGCCATGAAAAATGTTTTTTCAGATGAAAAATCGTCAAGAGATACGACCGCGGTAATATCTTCATCATTTGAAATCGACAGAAGCGTTCTCACGTTCGCGCCCCTCGACGTACGAGAACCTTCCGGAATTTCATGTACCTTAAGCCAGTACGCCTTTCCCTCATTTGTAACGAACAAAATATAGTCATGCGTTGAAGCGATGAAAAGATGTTCGATAAAATCGGTATCCCTCGAGGCTGACGTCGCTCCTCTTCCTCCCCTACCCTGCCGTCTGTATGCGGAAAGAGGAACACGCCTGATAAATCCCTGATGTGAAATGAGAATCACCATATCCTCTTTTATAATGAGATCCTCGATATCGAGTTCCTCCGCTTCTTCAACCCTTATTTCCGTCCTTCTCTCATCCCCGTATTTTTCCGCTATTTCCATCAGTTCGTCTTTTACGACTCCTAGTATCTTTTGTTCGCTTGATAGAAGATCCTTGAGTTTCTTTATAAGTGTTTTCAGTTCTTCCAGTTCTTCGATTATCTTTCTTGTTTCGAGTGAGGTCAGTTTCTGCAGTCTCATGTCAAGAATCGCTTGTGCCTGTATTTCCGTCAATCTGAACTTTTTAATCAGCTGTGTTCTTGCCGCATTCACGTCGGCCGAGGCTTTTATAATCGCGATTACCTCGTCGATGTTTTCAAGCGCTACTTTCAGTCCCTCGAGAATGTGAGCCCGTTCTTCCGCCTTTCTCAGATCGAACTTTGTTCTTCGTGTGACAACCTCTTTCCTGTGACTCACATACGCAACGATAATTTCTTTGAGATTCACCACTTTCGGTGTACCGTCGACCAAAGCGACATTGTTCACGCAAAAGGCCGTCTGACAGTTTGTGTTTGTAAAAAGCTGATTTATAATCACTCGTGGTGTAATGCCGCGCTTGAGTTCAATCAGGATCCTAATACCGTGCCTGTCGGATTCATCGCGTAGATCGGTGATTCCTTCTATCCTTCTTTCCTTTACAAGATTTGCTATCTGAATGATCAGGTTCGCCTTGTTGACCTGGTATGGAAGTTCGGTGATAATGATCGTTTCTTTTCCCTGTGTGTTCGTCTCGAGTGTCAATCTCGCCCGGAGGACGATTCTTCCCCTTCCCGTTTTATAGGCATCCTTTATTCCCTCTCTTCCAAGAATAATGCCGCCGGACGGGAAATCAGGTCCCTTGATATGTTTCATCAATGCTTCCGTTTTTATATTCGGTTCTTCTATATACGCCGCAATGGCATTCACCGATTCCTTGAGATTATGCGGGGCGATATTCGTTGCCATACCGACCGCGATACCGCTTCCTCCATTGATGAGGAGAAATGGAATTCCCGCGGGAAGAACGATCGGTTCTGTCATACTATCGTCGTAATTCGGCCCGAAATCAACCGTTTCCTTGTTGATATCCCTGAGCATCTCCTCCGCGAGTTTTCCCATTCTCGCTTCCGTATAACGCATCGCCGCCGGGGGATCGCCGTCAATTGAACCGAAATTCCCCTGTCCGTCTATCACTGGATACCGTAATGAAAAATCCTGAGCGAGCCTGACGAGGGCGTCATAAATCGACTGGTCGCCGTGTGGATGGTATTTCCCGAGTGTATCGGCGACAGGTCTCGCCGTTTTTTTGTACGGTCTGTCCGAACGCAATCCCATCTCGTTCATCGAATAAAGAATCCTCCGGTGTACCGGTTTCAGCCCGTCCCGTATATCGGGAAGTGCCCTGCTGACAATGACAGACATGGCGTAATTGAGATATGATTCCTTTACTTCGTCTTCTATGGCCACTGGAATTATTTTGCCTTCTTTACCGTCCACAATGTTCTCCTCATACTGGTAGCGTGATATGTGATGAATACATCATCTTTTTTTGTCATGAATATATTTCGCCCTGTCGCGGATACGACTCGTGATGCGAAACATTACAGGGAAAAAATATTACACATCGAGATTAGATACATAAATGGCGTTTTCCTCGATAAACTTTCTCCTCGGTTCTACATTGCTTCCCATAAGCGTCGTAAAAATTTCGTCCGCCTCCACATCGTCTTCAAGCTGAACCTTTATTATATTCCTTGTCGAAGGATCCATTGTCGTTTCCCATAATTGATCAGGATTCATTTCTCCAAGACCTTTGTAACGCTGAACGTTTATCTTGTCCGATTGTCTCTTTAATTCGCCTAACAACTTATCCTTTTCCTCGTCGTTATACGCATAATTCACCGATTTACCGACTGATATCTTGTACAACGGGGGCATGGCAATATAGACATGTCCTCTTTCGACGAGTTCTGTCATATACCGGAAGAAAAAAGTGAGAATAAGCGTCCTGATATGCGAACCGTCGACATCGGCATCCGCCATGATTATTACCTTGTGATAACGGAGTTTCGATATATCGAAGCTTGAACCGGCGCCTGTACCGAGTGACGTAATGATCGGTTGTAGCTTGTCGTTCGCCAGTACCTTATCTATCCTCGTCTTCTCGACATTGAGCATTTTGCCCCAAAGCGGAAGAATCGCCTGAAACTGTCTGTCCCTTCCAAGCTTCGCACTCCCGCCCGCGGAATCTCCCTCGACGATATATATCTCACAATGTGAAGGATCCCTCTCCGAGCAATCGGCGAGTTTTCCGGGAAGACCGGTACTCTCCAGAAAACTTTTTCGCCGTGTCATTTCCCTCGCTTTTCTTGCCGCGTCCCTGGCTTTGGCCGCAAGGATTGATTTTTCAAGAATCTTCCTTGCCGCTTCACTGTCGAGTTCAAAATAGAGGGTGAGTTTTTCATTAACGATTGATTCTACGATTCCTCTCACCTCACTGTTACCGAGACGTGCTTTTGTCTGTCCCTCGAACTGGGGGTCGGGAACCTTGACGGAAATAACCGCGGTAAGTCCTTCCCTCACATCATCACCGCTTAAGTTCTCCTGGAATTTCTTGTTGAGTTTCAAGCGTTTCATAAAATCATTGAGTGTTCTCGTAAGTGCGGATTTAAAACCGGAAAGATGTGTCCCCCCCTCCCTTGTGTTTATATTATTGACAAAAGAATAGATATTCTCATTATATGTTTCATTATATTCGAGTGCCACCTCGACGATAATGTCGTCTTTTGTGCCCTCGATATATACAGGCTCTTTATGAATGGATTTCTTGTTTTTATTGAGATAGCTGATAAAGGAAATCAATCCGCCTTCAAACTCGAAAACGTGCTCTTTCGGTTTGAATAGACGGTCATCGATAATGGTAATTTTTATCCCTTTATTCAAAAAAGCAAGTTCCCTCAGTCTGTTTGACAGCGTATCGAAACTGAAATTGACATCCTTGAAAATCGAATGATCCGGACTGAATATCGTGATCGTCCCGGTTTTTTCCGTTTTACCCGTAATTTTAACCGCCTCTTCAGGCACTCCCTGTTTATACCGCTGATAGTATATGTTTCCTTCCCGATGAACGTATACTTCACACCATTCTGAAAGAGCATTAACGACAGATACGCCAACACCATGAAGACCGCCTGAAATTTTATAGGTATTCTTGTCGAATTTACCGCCGGCATGGAGTTTCGTCATTACGATTTCAAGAGCGCTGACATTTTCAACAGGATGGATATCAACCGGAATACCCCTTCCGTTATCTTCAACGGTAACAATATTTCCTCTGCCTAGTTTTACGGCGATTTCAGTACAAAAACCGCCAAGTGCTTCATCGATACTATTATCCACAACCTCATATACCAGATGGTGAAGCCCTTCCGTTCCTGTCGAACCGATATACATACTTGGCCGTTTCCGAACGTGTTCGAGTCCTTTAAGAATCTGGATACTCTGGGCGGAATAGTCTGTTTTCATGGTTATACTTTTATTTTCCATAAGCCGTAATCATATCATTTTATAAAAAAAAAGTAAAGTAACGTTAAATTCCCCTTGCATCATCCTTTTCTATAAGATAAAATGGCTGCAAACAGTCGATGAAAAACAAAATAAGTGACGTGTTCAAGTTGTGGATAACCTGTGGATAAAAGCTGAATACTTTTACTTATAATTTGTTTATATATTTTAGATAAAAAAGTGTATATTACATACTAATTTAAAAAATAATTACTTGTATTATAAGTAATTATAGTTAT
>JAFGHO010000042.1 GCA_016930085.1 Spirochaetales bacterium | reverse complement strand
GTTTTCATAAACGGTAACGTTTTCATAAACGGTAACGTTTTCATAAATCCATCGGTTTTAACAAAAACCGGGCATCAGTATCATTTCTCAAAGGCAGCCTGCAGGCTGCCTTTTTTATGTGGATAATGTGTCCGGTCTGATAGAAATTTATGTTTATACGTAATACCACTAAAACACAGCTTTTGTACCGGAAAGAATTTCAGTCGGCTTTTTCATTCCGAGACCGTGAATATCCGGTTTGTTTTGGGTTAACACTTTATTATTTTTATTTATGAAACGGCCGGGGTTGAGAATAATACCATCAATAATGGTGTACTGGCTTGATATTAATAAACCAGTACACCATATAGAAAGCTAAATTATGAGCTACTTGATGTACAAGTAGATGTTGAAGTGGAAGTACTGCAACTGCCGGTGCAGACAACTATTCCATTCATTGATGTTGCGAGACCATACACTTCATTCAGTTTTGTCACTTTCATGGTTTCCTCCTTATCACATAATTTTTAACTCATGATTATGAGCTGCTACACGTACACGTGCTTGTCGTTGTCGAGGTGCTGCAACTACCTGTACAAACGACAACACCATTCACGGTTGAAGAGAGGCCATAAACCTCGTTTAGTTTTGTTACTTTCATGTTTTCCTCCTTGTGTCAAATATGTCATACATAATCGACTTATGTATTCCACATTTATGAACTACTTGACGAGCATGTACTTGTGGTCGTCGAGGTACATGTACTGGATCCTGTACAGACAACCATTCCCTGCATGACGGATGAAAGTCCATAAACTTCGTTCAACTTTGAAACCTTCATATCACCCTCCTTTTACTGGATTGACATCTGCCATATATACGGCAGATTTTCATCAAATGAAACAATGCAGCCATTGCCTCATCTATATATCGTTTTCGCCGTTAAATTCACTCGCTTAAAATTATGGAAATGGATGAATATATGTGTTCATCTCTTCGATTTTCTTTTTCTTGAATCCTAGACGAGGAGGGACTTCGTATATTCGTTTTCCTCCGAGAGGGATAATTTCGCCGGCCCACAATGGATGCAATCCGGGCGCCATGGTTTTAATTGAATAGAATCCCGCTTCCGCGATATCTTCTGATGTCACATCGACGGCAACAATGTCATACTTACAGGATTTAAGTTTTTTTAAGCCTTGTTTTAAAAGAGATACCGTATCCGTTCCCGTAACGACATGTTTCTTCATGATTTCATCCAGGGCGATCTCTTTTTTGGGGCTGTAACAGAAGGATATCTCCTCCAGATCGATGATGCTTGTCGTATACCGCAATACATGCTGGTGAAATGTATTCCCTCTGATCGCATCCATCGAATCGCCGAATACCTTGCTATGGCCCGTTCTGTCAATGACCATAAGGCCTATTCCATATTTTCTCGTATGGAACGATTCGAGAATCGCTTTTTTGATTGCCTTGATCGGGTCGATATTTGCAGATGCGCCGACGGATATGAACGGTTCCTCGAATTCCTTTCTGCCTTTAAGCAATGAAAAGAAAGTTGGAAAGCCTATATCCGAGGTGATGTCAAAAACATTTATTTCATTATCAAAATCACCGAATAATCTTTTATACCATGAATCAATCTCGTCAATACCAAACGGAAATTTGATTCGAGGGAATTCGAGCTTGTTAAGCCAGTAAATACCGAAAGCATCTCGTTCAACGGTTTCGCATAAACCCGAATATATCGTTTCGGCAAGTGATCTCCCGAAAGCGAGACCCGTTGAATTTGCCGGATAAATATTCCCTTCGTTTATGCTTGGCGAATACGGCATATACACAAGCTGGGCAGGTACCATCTTGATCTTCCGGTCCAATAAAGATATGCCTGCCGTCCAGTATATTTTCAGGTCCTTTGTAAAAAAATCCATGTCTTTTATATTCTGTTCTCGTGAGTAGAGGGCAAAAACATCGGGATTGACAAACAATATATGGTCTTTTTCATATAATTCGTTATATGAGCCGAATGTTAATAAATTTTTATTATAGAACACAGATGAATAACGTTCAAGGCATTCTCCAATGGCACTTAACGTGGCTTCGGTTTTATCGATACTTACCGCGTTCCCGTCGCCTAATAGATATTCTCCGGGAAGCAGATTTGTATTCCAAGGTTTGCATGGTGAAGCCATTGAAAGAAAGAAATCCGGATCTTCATAACTTTTTTCAATATCTCTGCAATTTTTGATAACTCCATATTTATAATTGATGAAATTTTCCAATACATTCAATTCATCATGGAGTGATACGCTGTCGTATTCTACAACTTTCATAATAAATCATACTCCGTATCGATTAAATATTTATTGTTCTATTTTCCATTAATACCGCCCGGGTACGATAAAAAACGAGTAAAAAATGTTAAATGTAACAAAATTGCTTAATAGCTTTTTTTTACACAACCCAGGATTATTTTTTTTATTATAACACATTCTGATTTCTTGGTTTCTCCTGATATCGATGTAAACAATAACACGATCTGTAATATTTTTCAAGCATTTTTTGAATTATATATGAAAAAAAGAATACTTCATATAGGAAACGAGAAAATGCCGTTATTCCCCGTGTATTATCACTATCCGGTACCGCAGAAAATGCACCTTTTCTGGATAATATACATCGGCAAGTCATTTTGTCATATAAAACAATCCCTGAGGGACAATTATTCCTGAATATATTTTACTTTTTTATCCAATCCCGCTTTTATTCTGTTTCGAATAATCCGGTAGCATTCATTATATTTCCTGTCAAGTACTTCAGGCGACATTAATTTTGGTTTGAATACGACATGGTTAAGATCGTATTTTGACCAGTCCCTGTCGATGATTCGATTGTCGTTTTCCAGTTCCTTATAGAGTCTCGTGCCGGGGAATGGCGTTAAAACACTGATTACCGGAATATCGATATCGTTTTTTTCTATAAACCGGATAGTTCTTTCAAAAGAACTTTCGTCATCATAATCAAGCCCAAGGATAAACGCCCCGGTTACGGTTATGCCTTTGCTTTTGATTTTTTTAATATCATCTTCATATTTCTGAAGTTTATTCATTGTCTTGCCGATTTTCGTGAGGTTTTCATCATTGATCGATTCGATTCCTATAAACAGATCGATGCATCCGCTTTTACTTGCGAGATCCAGCAATTCATCGTCTTCAGCAATAAAAAGGTTTGTTTGTGCGGACCATTTTATATTAAGCTCTTTCAGGGCTGTAAAAAGTTCCTTCGCATATTTTCTGTTGCCTGCGATATTGTCGTCATTGAATATGATGAATTTCCCCCATCCTGCCAGTCCCTTTGATTTTAAATTTTGTATTTCTTCAACGATAGTATCAACCGGTCGGAATCTGTATTTTCTGCCGAAATATTCGGTGACACAGCAGAAATAACAGTTAAACGGACAGCCCCTTGTCGCATGTATAACTCCCAATGTCATATGATTTTTTTTATCCATGAGGTCCAGACGGGTTTCCGGCAATATACTCAGATCGGCAAGTTCATCCGCTTTATAAGTATCTTTAAGAGTGCCTTTTTGAATATCTTCGATTATTGTCGTCCATACTTTTTCCGCTTCTCCGATGACAACGGCATCGCAATGCATAAGTGCTTCATCCGGTAATGTGGAAACGTGAATACCGCCCAAGACCACCTTTATCCCCTTTTCTCTGTACATATCCGCGATTTTATATGCGATATCGGCGTTATAGGTCAGTGCACTGATACCGACTAGATCGATATCCTTGACCTGTATGTCTTTCTCGTTTCTTACTTCGGTGATGTTTACACTGATGTTCTCAGGCGTGAGGGCTGCTACCATCGGCATACTTAAGATAGGGTAAACGAACGATATTACCATTGGATTCGGCAGTATCGATACCAGTTCGATTGTCATAATTACCACTCCTTTGCGTTTGTCGGAAAAATCTTACAAGATTTCCATATGCGGATTATATCGACCGTTTCAGGTCTTGATTTCTGATCCCGGAATTGTGATAAAAGAATCATGTGAACGTATCATTACGTTACCTTACCATGTCTCATTATTTTAATAAAGTGGCATTTTACTTCCTTATTCACTCCGAATATTTATCATTCAGAAGTTTCTTGTAAAAATCCACATCGGTCTTCAATGTATCGATTGTTTCAGCCTGTATTCGTTGGTCGTTCTCCAATTCGCTTATTCTTTGTTCCAGTTCGGCGATCTTCCGGCCGCCTCCCTCTCCCCCGGCTACTTTCTTTCTGTTGTGAGAAAAATAAATGGATATAACGGCAAGTGCCGTACCCAGTCCGAGAATTCCAAGAATTAATGCAACTATGGCATAGGACATATTGTTCTCCTTTTTTATCATGGATAACGGATATGGTTTCTTCATTAACGGCCGTTTCCTGTAAAGCAATATGAAACCGGCAAACTGCTTTGTAATATTATAGTAAAGCGACAATGCTATGGAACAGCTACATATCCAATTTGAGTTCAAAGCAGATCGTAAGAATGAAGTCATATAATGCCGATCCATACTCCGTTTTGTTTTCACCGATATTAAAAATCATGTTTGTATTGACATTGATATCTTCATTTATATTTACACCGATATAAGAAATATTGGAGAAAGAAAGATCAAAAGGAGAATATATGAATGTCGAGCGAACGTCCAGCGTGTTAAAAATATTCAATTTGGAAACAACCATTCCTATATAATGCTGTTTTAGCCGGTTGCCTGTGTGATAGGCCAAATATGTCGCCTGAATGGGGAGTAGGTATCCTGCGTTATCTTCCGCATACACTTTTCCCATCGCGTTAAACAGGTCCGCGGATTGTTCGCCGGTCATCCCGTTCTGATGATAGTAATATTCAAAAGTTATTTTTGTATCGTATGGCAGCAAGAGATCGATGCCTGCCATATAATCGAGAAAATATCGAGTATTCTTTGTCGAAATGTCTTCCTCGATCCAGTAGTCATACATAATCGAGCCGGAATTCTCAAAAACAAGCTTGTAGAGTGGGTGGCCGTTTGAAATTGTCATTTCATTTGTGAGAATTATATTTTCGATGAAACTTATTGAGTTGGACACACCAAATACATTGTAAATGCCTTCGGAAAAATCGTATGACGATTTTTCGATCATTGCATAAAGAATATTGAATGAAATACCGCAAAACATATCGATTCCAAGATCAAACTGGAAAATATTCCTGTCGAACTCGTTTTGCAAGGTTGCGAGGAAATATATGTCCGCCATTTCGGAAAAATGAAAACCGGGAATCCATCGCGCTGAAAAATCGACGCTTAAATCATCCAAAAACAAACTCAGATGTGCCGATATATTGAAAAGTGAAACGGATGAGTCAAAATTTTTTTCATAGATATTACCGAAATCAAAATAATTGTCAAAATAGTTAAATGGGAAGAATATGTTGCCGGAAGTGTTGTTGATAATGTATTTGCCTGCCGTCAGCTGCAAGCCCACACCGGTGTTGAAGTATTTAAAAAATAACTCATTTACCCCGGCCGATTTTTTATCTTCCATATCGAATCCGATAAAATAAGGAGAAATATGAAATAAGAATATGCCTGGAACCTTGATGTTGAAATCGAGATTGATTTTCTGTTTGTCATATAGATACTTTAATTCGAGCTTGTTGTTTTTATTGACAAGATTGTCATGATCGACATGATCAAACTCGACTTCATGAGATATGGTTAAGGAATTCTCAGTATTTATTTCTCCGAAAAAAAAACGGGGGAATAACAGCAATAAAAGAAGGATACAGGAATGCTTTTTCATGGTTAAAAACTTTCTGCAACGATAATCAGTCCGGAAGGGGAAAAATAATTTTCGGGAAAAACACGGCTTTGAAAGCGGCTGAATTTCATGATCGATGTCTGTCCTAAAACGGATTCGATTCTTATCGTGGAAACATACGTTATGCCGTTTATTTCAATATATTCGTCATAATAAGCAGTTTTTATGAGTTTTCCGGATTTTGAATACAATTCTATATATCGTGCCTTTTTTATTTCATAATCGTAATACAGAATCTGCTTTTGATAAGGCATTTTTTCGTTTGTCGTTGTGAATTCGATAATATGTGTATTTCCCCTCGTATCGATATAATGTGGTTCATAATTGTCGCTGAATGGGGGTTTAAGAACGTCTGAGGTATTGAAATTACCAAATAGCTTTGAGGTCGGATTGACCGGTTGGGT
Source organism: Spirochaetales bacterium (assembly GCA_016930085.1). Classification (NCBI taxonomy): domain Bacteria; kingdom Pseudomonadati; phylum Spirochaetota; class Spirochaetia; order Spirochaetales; species Spirochaetales bacterium. The sequence continues at coordinate 30,442 of JAFGHO010000042.1, read as the reverse complement.
TTTTCTAATACTTGGGAAATAAATGTAAAAAAGGGCATTCTTGTTTAAAAGCGCTTTACCCGTATCTTTTTTCGGAAACTTTATAACGATAATGGATTCATCGAAATTCTTAAAAAGGCATATCCCGTTCATTCTCCCTTCCGTCTCTTCGCCTTTGATTGTCTGTATTTCTATATCGATCAGAAAATTATTCAGATTATGGAGTGAATCGATGGCTTGCATCGCTTCTTTTATAATAGTATTTTCATTTTTGGAAATAATTTCACCTGATTGTCCGCACACTATTCCGTTCAATACAATTATAAGGCATAATGTTATTGAAAAGGTTTTCATATTGTCTCCTCTTGTTATTTATATCGTAATGCATCGACGATCTTTATGCCGGATATCTTGATGACCGGATAGACTGTGGCTATGAGCGACGTAAGCAGCTGAATTATTAATATATAGACAACGCTGTCGAAGGATAAATAAATGAGTAAAGGGTACGAGATCGTTCCTCCGGGCGGAGGAGGTAATTCGATGGAAAGGGCGTTAAGTATATTGACGATAACGACACTGAGAATGATTCCCGCGACAACGCAAAAAATCCCTAAAACGATTCCTTCGAAAATGATTATTAAGGATAGTTCACACCTGCTTCTACCAATTGCTCTCAGCGTGCCGAATTCATTGACTCGTTCCATGACGGACATCAGAATTGTATTCGTTGAAAGAAAAACAAGGACAAGAATGATGATGAAAATTGTGACAATAAATTGTTGATCGACAAATCCTGCAACCTGCTTGTATTCGGTCGCAAGTTCGTGCCAGGGAATAATATCATACGTTTTCTCATCGAGTTTTTTCGATAAATAGTCGCATATTGCGTCGGTGTTGTCCGTATTATCGAGAAAAACAACAATTTCATGAATTCCCGCTATACCGAATAATTCCTTTATATCGTCGATGTTTGCATAGACAAGTATGTCGTCCACTTCTTTTTTCCCGAATTCAATAATACCGGTGATCATTGATTCCATGATGTCGGGTAATCCGTAATTCCCGACCGAATAGATATAAACGACATCCTCTACATTGATATGCAATCGTGAGGCCAAGCCGGAACCGATGACGATTTCACCCCTTCTGTCTGAACTCAGGAATTCGCCGTCCTTCATATAAAGGTACGCCAATGAAGGATACGCACCGACCTCGTCATCCGGATTGATCGCTCTGCCGACGATGAATGTCGAATCAATATCCCCTTCCTTTAACAGAAGACCTGCAAAATTGATCCGTAACAGAATGTCTGTGATGTGCTTCCTTATTTCTTTATTTTCAAGCGTTTTCTGGACGGTGTCGATTTCTTCGGTCGTTAGCAGATATTTTAATGATGTACTTTCCGCGTTATGATAACCGTCTTTTTTAATTTGAATATGTCCATAAGAACCGCGAATGACTCCTTCACGGTAAAAACTCATGCCGGTTTTATTGTAATCCATTATCAACAACATTGCGATTGTACTTAAAATAACAGCGGATCCCGTCAATAATGTTCTTCGTTTGTTTCGTAGCAGATTTCTGAACGATGTTTTCAAGATATATGAAAAGGTTTTAAACAATTCGGGTCTCCTTGATTTTTCCATCATGAATTTCGATAACCTTTCCGGCCATTTCCATGATATACGGATCGTGCGTCGAAAATATCAGTGAGGTACACTTTTCTTCATTCATTTTTTTCATCAATTCGATGATTCTGCCTCCTGTGGCCGAATCGAGATTCGCTGTCGGTTCATCCGCGAGTATAATGCCGGGATCATTGACGAACGCCCTGGCAATGGCAACACGCTGTCTTTGTCCGCCCGATAACGTGTTGGGAAATCTTTTTCTTTGATCGATAAGGCCGATTTCTTTTAATAGGTGTTCGATTTTCTCTTTCATGATTTTGCCGTCTTTCCGCGAACCGACGGAAGGATATTCGACGTTTTCATAAACATTCAATGTTTCGATCAGATTAAAAGATTGAAAGATGAAACCAATTGTATTTTTTCTGATATGTCCCCGCGCTTTTTCCTTCAACAGGCAGATGTTTTGATCTTCAAAATATATATCTCCTGAAGTCGGGCTATCAATACATCCTAGCAAATTCAAAAGTGTTGTTTTGCCTGAACCTGAAGGTCCGGCGAGAGAGAGAAAGCAGCCGCTTTCGATTTCAAGTGATATTCCGTTGAGTGCATGCACTTCGTTTTTACCAAGACGGTACGTCTTGGTGACATCCATTATTCTGATATTCATTCGGCTTCCTAATAACCCATTTTCCATAATACACCCACACGTGGAATAATTCGATCATTTCGGTTTTCGTGGTTTTTTACATCAAATCCGTAATCCAGTCCGATATCCATGGTTATTTCCTGTGTGGTTTTTTCCGATATATTGTCGATGTACGTCCTGCAGCTTATTCCGAGTCCGTTGACTATTGTATCATCGATATTAAAATTTACCGTTTCGATGTCCTGATTATAGAACAATGCGTCGTATGAGCATATGAGAGACATGTCAAGGGTTGTCCGGGAGAAATCGTCTCCCACCAGCGGCGTGCTTAAAAAAAATAATTCTGTATTTATATTGGCTTTAAGGGCTTTATAGAATGTTATATCCCTGTCAAGATACCCTTTCAACCATTTGCGGTAATCATTATTGGTTTCCAGGTTGAGTTTTGTTTCTCCGTAATAGAGTTTTTCGTACATTGAGTAATATCCTTCGAGATTGAACTCAATATATGAAGCGTTAAGCGGTTCAATGGGGAATCTGATTGTATTTTTTTGAACGATCGAATATCGAAATTTATGCTCCTTGTTTTCATTCTCATATCCCCATGAGTAATCATCGTTCATGAGGTAGAAATCTGCATGAAGATTCACATCGGCGCCGGAGTTGTATTTTAGCGTGCTGTATGAAAAATCGAAAATGAAGATGTTTTCGAATACATTCTTTCTGATCGTGAAATCCGTGTTTTTGGTTTCGTCATCCTGATAGAGTTTGATGTTACACCCGTAGCCGAGTGTCATTGTCGTCGTTTGCGTCGGAAAAAAATTGATGAGTGCCCTCGGCGTGATGTGGTGGCCGAAAAAGTTTTCATCGGTGTCCGGATTATCGTCCAGATCTTCAATGTTTCCCATAAAAAGAAGCAACGCCGTTACATCGAATTCCAGTTGAGTATATTCGGTAAAAATATTGTTTAGTGCAATACCGGCGTACAAAAGAGGAAAGTTCACGATTCCCAGGAGGCTGATTCCGTAATTTCCGGTCAATGCCAGATCGAGATAACTAAAGGAAAAACCGGCGTATTTATCGAATAATATCGAATAGAACTCTTCTTCTCCCGAATATTTCCTCATTATATCCCAGCAGAGAGAGCTTTCGGCGGATATATATTTTGTAATTCCCTTGAGGTTTTCCATGTCTGACGGTTTTTCTCCGTTTTCCGCCCGGACTGCTGTGCTGCAAACAAAGAAAATGGAAATAACCGTAAGCAGGATAACCGAATGCCTGTCGTTCATTTTTCATATACTCCACTTGAATTTTTTTATAGATACGATCACCGCAATGACGCTTATCGCGATTAACACAATGTTATTTAATAAAAAAGACTCGAGATTGAAAAACCCAAGATATGAATTTCTGACAAGACTGACGCCGTAAAAGGCCGGAGAAATGTATAACATGTATTTAAATACACCCGGAATCATATCGGGAGAAAAATAGATGCCGGATAAAAAAAGCAGCGGCAGATAAAGCATATTGATGAATGTCATCGCCTGTATGTAATTTCTGAAAAATGACGATATCATGAAACCGACCGCGAGGAACATGATCATAGAAAGAAGTAAACTCCATATGAATAAAACGGGATTTCCCGGAAGTCTCGTATTAAAGACGAATTTCCCTATTGTAAATAGGATGACGATCTGCATAAGAACAATAATCACACTCAGGGTAATTTGTACGATCAGAAAATGATATTTTTTTATTGGCAGGACATAAAGTATTTTTATCTGGTTGAATTCCCTGTATATTGTCAATTTTAATCCGATGTTAAAAAAGCCCATCGACATGATAATCATGACAATCAGTCCGGGTAATAGAAATTCAACATAAGAATTAAATGTTTCGTGCAGGAACGTAAAATCCGCGAAAATCAATGAATCGTGGGAAAGAATGGCGAGATTTGCTTCCGCCATCAGTGAAACGATCATACTGCTGTCGACTGTGGCTTTCTGTTCATCCGTCGATGTAATTAAAACCTCGATACCGGTTACTTCTTTTTTTTTGATTAATTCTTCGAATCCGTTCCGGATAGTGAAAACGACATCATAACTGTTCCGGATTTGTTCCGGCTGCATGGTCGAGTCCGATATCACCGTTTTAACTTCAAAATAAGGATTTGTGGAAATCATGTCGATAAATTGTTTGCTTGGCGGTGAAGCATCCATATCGATAACGGCGGTTTTTGCCGTATAATTGGGGTTGTTAAAAATAAAACCGAGGAACAGGAGAAAAAAAACCGGCAGAAATAGGACATAAATTAAATTTACGTTCTCCCGAAAGAACAACTTGAGTTCCATTCCGATTAAAGTGACGATATTTTTCATTCAGTCAGATCTCCGTTTTCATCGAGTTTGTATCCGCACATATTGATAAAGGCTTCTTCAAGGCTGGGCTGTTTGAGATTCAGATAATTGACAACCACATTGGATGCGGTAAAATATGACATTAAATCGCTAAAATAGCTTTGATGTTTTACCGTCGAATCTATCGTGATATCAAGAAATCCGTTGCTTGTTTTTCTTATATTTTTAATGAAACCGAAGCGGTTCATGAGGTCTTTGTAATTGACGGAACCCGAAATCTCTATTTCAAGATGATGATTCCTGCAATACTTATCTATCAGATACTGCTTTGTTCCTTTGTCGAGAAGCTGACCCTTTGAAAGAATGACGACAATATCGCATAGCGCTTCGGCTTCCTCGATATAATGGGTAGCCATGACAATGGTTTTGCCTTCGCCCCTCAAATCTTTGATTATTTTCCACAGCCTCTTTCTTGAAAAAACATCCATTCCCGCGGTCGGTTCATCCAGGAAAACAAGCCCGGCCGTATCGTTTAGTAAGGCGATTGCTACCGCGACTTTTTGTTTCATGCCACCCGATAAATGCTCGTAATATTTGTTTTTACAGACAAGAAGATCGAATTTCGCCATCAAATCCTTTACATTTGCGTTGCTTTTAAAAAAAGCCGCAAAGTAATCAAATATTTCTTTTACTTTTAATTTTCGGTAAAAGGACGCTGCTTGAAATTGGATACCGATATTGTTTTTGAAATTTTCATCGACTTCTTTATCATTATAGACAAGGCTGCCGCTTTTTTTTTCCTTGATACATTCGATTGTCTCAAGGAGGGTCGTCTTGCCCGAACCGTTTGGTCCCAGTATCCCGATAATTTTATTGTCTTCGATTGTCAGTGAGAGATTTTCAATTACTAGATTTTTTCCATAACCCGAACTCAGGTTCCGTATTTTATACATGCTGTTATATCCTGTTTTATAAATATTTCGATCAATCTTCACTCAATGCCGATAATAGAGTGATATAAGAATAATTATCATACGTATTTTTTCTGCCGACATTGGAACATACGGGGCATTTTGGGAATTTCAACAGACTGTTAAAGGATATTTCATTATCATAAAAACTCACGCACATCACATTGTTGAACGTTCGGGCGTATTTATAGCCCGTAATCACTTTGATAAAATCATAGATGAAATTAATTGCGGTCAGCCGATAATTTGAAACAATTTGCGTATATTCTTTACGCTTTTTTGCAAGAAAGTCGATATAGGCGTTATAGGCATTCTTGTTTTCGATATTGGAAATCAACCGAAGATCCATGCATTTGAAGCACGCGGTCTTTCGCGGAACGATAGCCGGACCGATAAACGCCCTGTCCTCTTCGCAGTACATCGGCATCCATTTGATATTGTTTTTGACACACACCTCATTGATCGAGGAAAAAAATTCCCTGTCATACCGGAGTGCGGGAACGATAACGAATTGATTGAGTTGTCCTGTTTTTAATTCACTCAAGCGGTCGATTGGTATCTGTTCGATATTGACGCCGCCGTACGGAATATGGAAGTCATTTCTTTCAAAAGGGGCCTGATCCGGTAATGCTATCACGTTGATTCTGACAAATCCAAACTGCATCAATATATTGACGATTTCAAGCGACAGATTATTCGTGCCGATGACTGTCACACCTGTATTATATATACTTTCTATACATGTATCCCTTGTTTTAAAGACGGATGTGTCGAACACGGTGAATGCATTCTCGTAGAACTTCAGATAATCGCCCGGTATTGTTTTCGAAATTTCCCTGTCCGATTTTTCAATAAGCTGGAATTGAATAAAATTGTCTATTATCTTTTGTGCCTCTTCGGCGGGGAGGGCAATACGTTTTTTAATGCTTTCCATATCGGTATTGCCGTCGAATAAAGGCAGGCATTTTAAAAATTCTTTTTTATATTCCTCGGATTCCAACTCAAAGAGGTAGATTCTACCGAACTGTCTGATTTGGATGACATTGTTTTCCATTTCAATGATGTCAATCTTCTTTAATGTGTACTTTTCATTCATAAAATCTCTCCTTACTCAGGTATTGTTGTGCAATTTGTTTGATTGTTTCATATTGCAATGTGTCTTCGAAATTATTATTGTATTTTGAAATCCATTCATTCACTTTTTTCTTGTTTTTCTTCAGGTCGTAATAAAAGATCAGCGAAAAATAAACGTCCTTGTTCTTATTATCCATTTCGAGCGCAGCTTCCAGATAGGAGATGCCTTTTTTTGCATTGGCACCGAGAAAAAAAGGATAAAACAGATTGAAATTTCCATAAACGATCTTTGTCTGTATGTTGCCGCTGTCGAGTGTCTCTATTTTATCCAGTACGTACTTCACTTCATCCAGAAGATTTTGTTCAACTCTTTTCAACCTCGAAAGGTCTTCCTTTATGTTGAATTTATAATTGATAATTATATACTCGGTTATCACATGATAAAGCAGTATCCATGCATCGTACTGGGTGTCGTCTTCCTCCGTTATGGATCTGATTGTTCGATATATCTGCCTGAGGAGTTCCTTGTTGATTTCGCCGCACATTTTGTATGATTTATACATTTTAAAATCAATGTTGGCCCACATTATCCTGTACCTGATATCATCTTCTGAGGAAAACTTCTTAAGGAATGTTTTTAAATAAATCAATTGATTGAATTCGTTTTCGATCAGTGCCTGATAAACATGTTTGATATCGTCTTTTTCTTTCGGCACGACGCGCTGGTTGTTTTTTAACTCAATAAGCTCCATTTTTATTGTCATGCCGATGTCTTTCAGTTTAATGTTGAATTGCTGAAAGAAAAAATCCATCTTTTCATTTGTGCTTTTATATGAATCGATCTCTTTTATAAACCCGATGATCCGGTTATGCCCGGCTTTTTTTACGAGGAAATTGTACAGATAGGCGAGATAAAAAGGTAAAAGAGTAATATTTTGTATCTCAACCGCTTCACCCTGTTTATAGCCGTAAAAAATATTATACATATCGGGAAGTTCTTCCCTGTTGTAGATAAGAACGTCCGTCGTTGAGACATCAAGATTCTTGTTATTGTCATTGTAATACGTTTCTTTTATGCCCAGTCCAGTGAGTTCGGCATAATAACATAATAATTCTGATGAAAAGCGGTCCCTTATAAAAGAAAGTGCGTGGACGATTTCATGAATGATATATTCTTTTTTCACCTCAAGTGAATATAAACCGATTCTGGCTGCGTTACTGTCTTTATACAGATATGTACGTGGCACAAATGAATAATTACGGTCGATATGAACAATGACGAAATTGAACATGTCATCGGTGTAGCCGAATTGTTCGATTAGCCAATTTTTAACTCTTGTATAATATTGAATGAAATCCTCATTCCATTTGACGTCGACCGGGTGGCTCGAAATAATTACATATCCGGATGTGACGAGACCGTAAGGTTGTTTTTTGTTCTTCAGATAATCTTCAAAAATAATCGAGAGGTGGTAGAGGATTGAAAAATCATTCTGCTTCTCGTTATATTCCCGAATGAAATCCTTGATTCTTGAAATATTCCCGTCAAGAAAATCTGAAAATATCTGTCTCAAGAAAACAATCTTCTCATGTGTGGTTTTAACGAGCATTTTCATTTGCTTTTACCAATAACGGACGCGTATAAAGCCGTTTCCTTGTATCCATCCAGGCTGAAAAGATCATTGAAGCCGTCATCAGAAAAACCACCGACGGCATAACAACCGAGATCCATCGATGTTACGGAGAGATGGACATTCTGCATCAGATGACCGGCGTCAAGCAGTACAAAGCGGTATCCCCTTTCACCGTATTTTATTGTGTTCCTGCTAAAAATGGCAGAGATTACGACAATTGCGGATGCGGTGTCAAGTGAAAACTGGTTCGGCATAATGTTCAACATGTCCGCGCGGTAGTCGCCCGCCGAAAGTAATTCCACTGAATGATCGATAACATTATAATGATAAAGCCCCGCGGGTATATCTCTGGCTGACAGGAGGACGATATACATTTCCAAAGGGTATAAAGCCCCGCCGGATGGAACCGCCCTGAAGTACTGGACTTTTTCTTCTCCATAAACCGATGTTTTAATTGAATGAGTGATCCCATAACTGAAAAAAAACAATTGAGACAACTCATGAATGCCGATATCATGCTTTACAAATTCGCGGGTTGAACATCGTTTTATGACAACATCGTGGAAGTCGTATTTCTCCTCGAATTCTTTTTCCAGCTTGAATTTTTTCTTGTAAGGATACACTTTATATGTCTGTGACATTGCGTAGAGGAGATACGGTTCCTGATACAGACCGTATATCCTTAAGCCCATTTCATCATTATTTATTTCATTAAGTTTCGTTTTTTCATGAAATATTTCATATAAAAATGTCATGTTTTCTTTATTGTACATGTATTTTCCTTTCGGGGCTTTTTATTCAATTCATGGCACACACATAAATTATTTATGTCATTGAAAGCGTGGACGGACGCTATCTGTCTTCCCCGGCTTATAGTTTATCAATAATTTTCTTTGCATCGTTATAATAAGTCGATTCTTCCGGTATTCTTGATAGATATTCTCCGGCCTTTTCTTTTTTCTTCATTTCACTGAAATAATAGTTACCGATAAGATAATAACACTGATACCTGGTGTTGATAAGCCATGCGGCGTAATCCTTAAGCTGTTCGTTTGTAGCGGCGGCATCGCTTACCTGGGTTATCCACATTTCTACGATTTTAAGATCTTTTTCGATTGTTTTGATCAATGACGGATAATACTTATAGGGGAAATATATGAGACTGAGAAATCGCTGCATCCGTACTTCAGGATTTGACGGATCCATTCTGACTGCCTTTGTAAAATATTTCAGACAGCTGTTGGAATATTGAAGTAATGCCGGGTATGAGGTATAACCTCCCCGCACACCGAGGATTCCAGCGTAATAAGCCGTATAAACCGCATTATCAGGTTCGATCGCCAATATTTTTTCCATAGATCCGATTGCCAGATCGAGATATTTCTTTTTACTGTTTTTATCTTTTGCCAGATCATCGATGACATCCAGTGCATTGAAATGGTAATACATCGCCGCATTGAGATATTCCTCAACTGTATTACTTTTTTTTACATATTGTTGAACCTCTTTCTCCGAATTAAAATATGAATCGATTTTTGCGGGATCGGGTAATATACTGATATAAATATCGCCCTCGGTAAAATCAGCTATGGTCGGCTGTTGTATATCCTCGTCTTCTGATTCGAGTTCCGGCGGGATCTCGGCTTGGGGAAAAGAAAACAAGGAGAATGGTATGAGTAGTAGTAATATAAAGAAAACGTATAGCAAAGTACATCTATATTTCTTTAAACGAGAAAGTGAAGGCTTGTTGATCACTCCGAACTCCTATAATTATTTCCGATAACGATTTTTTTCGACTATATCCCACATTGTTGAATTTGTCAAGGTATTGCGGAAAAAATACGAAATCAGCGAATACCCTGTTACTTAAGGGATAAACATCTCTTGACAACCGGAGTAAACGATTTCTAGAGGAATTTTTTCTTTCATGGTTTTTGCCAGATCATCCTGAACACAATCAGTCCGATAATACCGGCCGCGAGTACCCCCAGGACAGCCCACGCGGTGGCGACGACCGGTATATTCGACGTGTATGCCGGGTCCGTCCGCTTTATGACGATCCCCAGAAAAGCCCAGATGAGGACGCCGTTATATGCGATATCCTTCTCCCGGAGGAGGACGAGAAGCCCGACGACCGCCGCTATAACAAGCATCGCGATTGTCCAGAAGGTCTCCGACAGGCCGAATCCGTCCCATTTAAATGTAACAAGGACTGCCGTGGCGTTCGCGATCGTTGCCACGGTTATCCATCCGAGATAAACGCTGAAAGGAAGGGAAACAAAAAAATGGTCCCTCAGGGATAATTCGTTAAAGTGAGATTTTTTACGGATCTGAAGATACAGCATCAACAGGCAGGCGAGAAGGACGAGCATAATGACAAAAGAAAGAAGGATCTGTTCGTAATGCCACGCGAATATCCATCCGATGTTGGCAATCGATGAAATGATGAAAAGGCCCTGCACTTTATTGAGAAAAGGAAGTTCCGGCGGATTTTTCATGACGAGAAGGACGATGAGGTAGATGACGAAAAGAAGGAGCAGAAGATAGATGACGCCCCATACGGCAAAGGTGATGCCGGCGGGAACGAAGAGATTAGAAATGTTGTCTGAAAGCTCGCCCGTGGATTTGCCATTGATGGGAAGGGCGTTTGCCAGAAAATTGACAACGAGGGTAGCGGCAAGAAACAGAACGCACCCGATTGTCAGGATCAGTTGTTTTGCTTTCATGGTATCCTCCTTGACCGGTCGAAAGATTGAAGCGATCGATAGCCAGTATAGTAAAAATAGAGAATAAGGTAAATCATCGATTGCGATTATTTATTGTATCGGTAAGGCGGATTTCTCGTTATATTTGTTTCCCCTTGCAGACAATCACCATTATATGATATAAATAAACGGAAAAATATCGGAGGAGTATCATGCCGCTTGTCAAACTGCATATTCTCAAAAACGCCTGGACAAGGGAAGAAAAGGAGGGGCTGCACGATGCGGTCCACCGTTCGCTCGAATCCGTTTTTAAAATACCCTCATGGGATTTTAACCAGCGGCTGTTCGAGTTCGACGGGAATGACTGGAAAATACCGCCCGGTAAATCGGATAAATACGTATTGATTGAGATTTCCGTTTTTCCCGGAAGAAAAAAACACACGAAAAAGATGTTATATGCCGATATGGTCGCGGGACTGGAACGCCTCGGTGTGCCGAAGACCGATTGTCTTATCCTCCTCATCGAGCAACCCCTCGAGAATTGGGGGATCCGCGGGGGTATCCCGGCAGACGAAGTCGATCTGGGTTACTCGACCGTCGTGTGAAAACGCTCCTCATCTTTCCGCCCCTGGTAAAACCATCCGAACCGCCGCCCGGCATTGCGAAGATAGCAGGACTGCTTGCTTCCCGGAATATTCCTCACAGGGTGTGGGACGCGAACGTCGAGGGCATTCTCGTTCTGCTGGGAAGAAAATACGACTGGAAGGATACGTGGTATTACCAGGCGGAAAAACGGAAGGCGAGGGACCTTTCCGCCTTGAGAAGCCCGAATACCTACCTCGGCATCGACCGGTATAAACGGGCGGTCATGGATCTTCATCGCATTCTTGCGGCGTCGTCACGAGGAAGCCCTGTCCGCCTCAGCCTCTCCGATTACAAGGACGAACGTTTCTCGACGGCAAAAAGCGGGGATCTCATACGTGCCGCGGAGACGCCGGAAGCGAATCTTTTTTATCCCTGGTTTTCACGCCGGCTGCCCGGGATTCTTGATGAATATCAGCCCCGCTGTGTGGGGATTTCCCTCAATTTTTTGAGTCAGGCCCTCACCGCATTTGCCATGATCGGATTGCTTAAAAAGCGGTACCCCCGGCTCGCCGTTATCCTCGGCGGGGGTCTTGTTACATCGTGGATGCGGAATCCTTCATGGAACAATCCCTTTCGGGGGCTCATCGACGAGTGTATCGACGGACCGGCGGAAATCAAACTTCTCCGATGGTTCGGCGAAAAAGCCGGGGACGGGACTTTTCCCCCGGTGTATGACGATTTCCCCCTGGACGACTATCTTTCTCCCCCGTATATACTCCCCTATGCCGCATCATCGGGTTGTTATTGGAGACGCTGCAGCTTCTGCCCGGAAAAGGCGGAGAAAAATCCGTATCGGGCTGAATTGCCGGCCGAGGCACTCGGACACATCGGCGGTATTATAAAAAGGAAAAGGCCCCGCCTGATCCATTTTCTCGACAACGCGATGAGCGTGCCGCTGCTTCGGGCGATAGCCGAAGACCCGCCCGGGGTTCCCTGGTACGGGTATGCGCGGATCGATGAACACCTCGAAAATCCCGATTTTACAAGGCGGCTCAAGGAATCGGGGTGCGTCATGCTCAAACTCGGGATCGAGTCCGGCGAACAGGGCGTGATCGACCGGATGGACAAGGGGTTCCGGATCGAACGCGCGTCACGGGTGCTTGAAAACCTGAAAGCGGTCGGGATCGCCGTCTATGCGTATTTTCTCTTCGGAACGCCCGGCGAGACGATAGACGACGCACGGAGGACGCTCGACTTTTGCATGCGGCACCGCCGTGAACTCGACTGGATGCATGTCTCGATTTTTAATATGCCGCTTTGCGGCGGAGGACACCGTATGTTCGAAAAACATAACAACTACGAAGGCGATCTCTCCCTGTACGCCGATTTTATCCACCCGTCCGGATGGGAGCGGAACCTGATCAGGAGGTTTCTCGACCGAGAGTTCGGTAAAAACCCCTCGATTGCCGGAATACTCGGCGCCACGCCGCCGTTTTTTGATTCGAATCACGCTCCCCTTTTCGCACTGAACACTACGGGAATGACGGCCTGAAAAATCGGTTTTATTGACTCGGAAGATGCCCGCGGAAAGATTGAAAAATCACCATAGTGCTGCTATAGTTATATATTGAAATGGACGAGTTTTTAACACCGATCGCGATGCCGTGGGGACCATCGGCGTGAGCGGGCGGCGGGAAAAAGTGAAAAGGATACTATCGATACTCGATTCACTGAACATCGGCGATATCGACGCCCTGTATTCACGGGGGGATCTGGGTATACTGGGAAAAGAGATGCTGGACGATTTTTTTGTCCGGGCGTTCAAGGAAAAGGGTCCGCTCGCCGTATTCCCGCTTCTCAAGCGGTTTATCTATTTTTACGACATTCTCGGTTCATCGCTTCGGTTTACGGATTTTCTCTCCCATTTTCTCTGTCCGCATGACGCGCGAATCATCGAGAGAATCGACCGTGAAATATCGGCCGGCAGACACAGACGGTTGACCTTCGATTGCCGCCCCGCCTGTTTTTCCGAAGTCGTCTTCGACCGGAACGGGAACGTGACTGAGTTGCACTTGAATGTGCTGGATCTCGAGAAATTTCCCGCCTGTCTTTGCGGCCTCGGACGGCTCGAGATTCTCGATCTGGGGTTCAACACCATACGCGGTTTTCCCGCCTCATTGAAAAAAATGGAGGGGCTTCAAAGCCTCGACCTTTCGAACAACGATCTCTCCCGTATACCGAAGCAGCTTTCGGGAATGAACCGTCTCAAACGATTGAATCTGCGCTATAACAATATCACTTCATTGCCGGACTGGTTCGAAGCCCTCGTGAACCTGAGATACCTCGATGTGAGTCATAACGGAATTCAATCGTTTCCGGAAGTCATTTGCGATATGAAAAATCTCAAGGTCCTCAACCTCGGTTTCAATGCGATCGGTAAGCTTCCGTCCTCGATACGGCGGCTGGCCGATTGTGAGGAACTGCATCTCGAGTACAATGGGCTCGTTTCGCTTCCCGAATCGTTGACTGAATTGCGCGGGCTGCGGGTACTCGATATCAGTCACAACCGCGCGGCGGGAAACAATGAAGCGCTTCTCCGGCGGCTGCATGAAATGCGGGTTATCGTTGTCACGGACACCATATCGTGTTGATGCGGCACCGCGGCCGTCTCCTCTTGACGTTACGTTTTGTGTAATGATATAAATGAACTATGAAACCACAATCGTTACTTTTTTTTGTTGTTTTATTAATAACATTTTCACCGTTACATGCAGCGGAAAATATCATAAGCAATCCGTCTTTCGAGGACCTCGAAGAGGTCGGGACCGATGTCAATCCGACGGACTGGATAAGGAAGGGCTGGAAATGGGAGCCGACAGTGACGTTATGGGGTGTCGACAGAACGGTTTCCCACACCGGAAATACCTCCATTTTCGTGGACAACATCCTGGAAAACCACGCATACTTCGTGCAGTCGATCAAAGTCAAGGAAAATACACGTTATTGTATCAGCGGGTGGGTAAGGACTGAAAAGGTCGGTACGGACGCGGAGGGCGCGGGAATCAGCATTATCAACAAGTTTGAACTCGCCGGTGATTTTCGGGGCGACAACCCCAACTGGCAGAAAGCGGATTTATACGTTGTCACGGGCAAGGGAACGAAAACCATCGAGATAATGCTCGGTATCGGCAACTACGGTTCCGAAAATACAGGAAAAGCCTGGTTCGATGATATTTCAATGACGGAGGTCGAGGAAATTCCCCCGGACGCCACGGTGACGGTGATGGATACGGTACCGGAAAGCCCGCCGGTCGAGGCAGAGAAAAAAGAACCAAAGCTGGAAAAGAAGGATGAAGGGGCGATCTTTCTTTACATTATCATCATCGTTGTTGTCGTTATCGCCGGCTTTATTTATTTTGTCGTCGCCAGGCGTCTTGAAAAGCAGGCACGGTACAAGGATCCCGATGAGGGAATAAAGGAGAAGGATGAAAGTGGGCGGGATACGCCCGGAAGTGGGCGGGATACGCCCGGAAGTGGGCGGGATACGCCCGGAAGTGGGCGGGATACGCCCGGAGACATTCCGGATCGCGAATAAGGCGGATCAGCGGTAAATGAGTTTGAATGACAGTATCAGTATACACCGGGGGAAATCCGGTATTTTTACTCCGGATTTTATTGTTTTTGCAGCGGTATCGCTCGTATTCTGGATTTTCATGCTTTATGCCGTGGGTCATTCGATTACACATCATTCCCATTATGACGAGCATACCCTCCAGGCCCTGGCCTGGCAAAACGGAAGTGTTTCCCTGGCCGATTTTCGCGACGGCAAATGGCGGTCGAAGATCCGGGCGTTTGACTATCTGAACGGCAATACCGATCCGGAGAACGAGATCACCTACCACGAGGTCGCCAAATACAAGAACAAGGTCTATATCAGTTTTCCCCCCACTCCCACGTTCATCGAGTTTCCCTTTGCCCTCATATTCGGGCGGGAGACCCCGAACACCTTTGTTCTTCTTGTTTTTACATGGGCGGCCATGCTTCTTTCCTTTTTTATCCTGCTCAAGCTTACCGGGAACCGTTATCTCAGTTACTTTGTCAGCTTTTCCTTTTTCTGGGGCTCGACGATATGCTATCTTTCGCTTTCCGGTGCAGTCTGGCATCAGGGTCAGCTGTACGGTCTCTTTTTTGCGGTTTTGTCCGTTTTCATCCTGCTTTATTCCGAGCGGCCGGCCATGCTGCCGGCGGGCGGTTTCTGCCTCGCGCTTGCCGTGGGCTGCAGGCCGTTTTATCTTATCATGACCGTGTTCTATCTGTACCATGCATATAAACGCTTCCCGAAAATTTCCTCTCTGCTGTTTGTGATCGCGGGACTCATTCCTCCGGGACTGTTCTACGCCGTTTACAATTATATCAGGTTCGACTCGATATTGGAAATCGGTCATTCGTATCTTCCGTGGGAAAGCACACTGGAGCACGGTGTTATCAGTCTTCATTATTTCCCGACAAACATCTATCATGCCCTCATCCAGCCCCCGGAATGGGATGCCGCAAAGAATATTCTGAGTTTCCACGGCGCCGGTACGGGCCTGTGGTTTTCGAGTCCGGTGATTCTTCTTGGGTTCGCGTTTTTTCTGAAGAAAGCGGTTCTTTCACTCAAGAAGGCGGCGTCCGGCAAAAAAGCGGATACACAGGGGGCCGTCGAAACGGACGGTTCGGGTGTCGTCGCCGTACATGAAAACCGGGACGGTATGACTGAGGGCGCCGGCATTACCGGAGAGAACGGGGCGCCGGAAGACGACAATATACCGGCTGATAATCCGTCAGGCGAAAAAAAAGACGGCCCGGTTACCCGTTTTCTTCGCGGCCTGTCTTTTCGGGAAGAGGACAATATACCCGCCTGCGAGGTCGTGTGTTCGGCACTCGCCGTTTTCGGCATCTGGTTCTGCCTGCTTCTTCACGCATCGAACGGGTGGTACCAGTTCGGATACCGTTTCAGCGTCGATCTCATACCCCTCCTTCTCTTTTTCTTTGGACGGACATTCAGGAAAAATCATCTGTTTCTGCTTCCCGTCTGCCTTTTCTCCATCGCCGTGAATATCTACGGCGCCTTCTGGTTTTATATTCTGGGGCAGTAGGGTGGCGGATGTGGAACGCTCGATATACCGGGATAAAAAAGAAAACGGAGGCGCCTCTCCGGACATTTTTCCCCATTATGAACGATATACGCATACCATGAAAAAAAAAGGGGCTTCGTTCGGGAAAAAACGAATCGTCCTCCTGTCGGATACCCATATAACGAACGGCGGGGCTTTCAACCGTGAGGTGTATGAAAAGGCCGTTGCGCAGATAAATGAAATACCGGATATTGATTTTATCATCCACCTGGGCGACCTTACGGATAACGGGACGTTTTTAGAGTACGAGTTCGCCCTGCAATGCCTCGAGCGGCTGCAGCGCGATCATAAATTCTTCATCATACCGGGCAACCACGACGCGAAGAATGTCGGCCACCTTCTCTTCGAAGAGTTGTTCGGCTCGCGGACATTCGAATATGAAGATGAGGACTTCTATATACTCGGACTCGACAGTTCCATCCCGGACCAGGATGAAGGTCGAATCGGGATCAGAACGAATGAAAAAACCGGGGCCGTCTTTCTCTCGAAATCCGGAAAACTGAAAATACTCTGTTTCCACCATCCGCTGATCCCCATTCCCCTGACCGGCCGTGAACGTTCAGCCATCATCGATGCCGGGGACACCCTCGCGATGATTTTCAAATCGCATGTCGATATCGTCCTGAACGGCCACCGCCATATCTCCAACCTTTATTCCTGCACCGACGGTGAAAAGGAGATCGTCGTATTCAATTCCGGAACGACGTCCTGCAACAAGACGCGTTACCGGGAATTGTTCACCTATTCGACCCTCGATATTGAAAAAAACACGGTAACCCTGACAACGAAAAAAATCATGGACGACGACGATATCAGGCGCGGACGTTATATCGTCAGCACCTACGATCATCTGAAGCCGAAAAAGGAGAGGGAAATCTACATTCGTATCGTGCATATCGGGAATACCCATTTTACCCTCGATAATTTTATGGAGGAAATCTTTCAGGAGGCGGTCCGCCAGATAAACGAGATAAAGGCCGATATCGTCATCCATTCCGGGGATATCACGGAGTCCAACAAACTTCCGGAATTCGAACTCGCCGCTTCAAAGCTGAGTCATATCAGGCACCCGCGGCTCGTCATACCGGGCAACAATGATCTCAGGACGATCGGATGGGACCTTTTCGAGCAGTGGATCGGCCCGCTCGAGCCTTTTTATGAGGGGGGGCGGCTGCGTGTCGTCGGTATCAATTCAATCGACAGGGCGATCGAGAGCGGCATCATCGGACGAAGAAAAATGAGGGAGACCGTTTCCCTTCTCAAAGAGAAACAGGACGATAAAATCAATATCGTCACCTTTTACAGCAACCTTATTCCCAATCCGAAAACGCGCTTCGACACCATGCTGAGTGATTCGGGGGCGGTGTTGAAGAATTTCACCCATACGGACAACAATATCCATTTTATTCTCACGGGGCACGATCATGTCTCCTTTTCCCTCCAGATCGAAGACACGATCATCTCTTCATGCGGAACCCTTTCCTCGGGGGACTACCTCGACCTCAAAGGCAACAGTTATTCGATCATCCATTGCTACACTGACGGGTATGTGGAAATCGAGCGGGTATACATCCGGTCGAAGCTGAAAGAAGTGACTGGCCGGTACTGGATCGATTTCAGAAACCACGGTTGATCGTTGAGTAGTTACGGCCGGCGGTATAACGCCTGTTACGCCGATGTACGGGAATGCGATTCAAGCCAGGCGAGGAGATCGGCAAGGGCGGTTTTTCTGTCCCCCGCAAGCTCGTGATACACTTCGTGTTTGAGCCCTTCGTACTCCCTGATCGTCCTGTCTTTCATGGTGAAAATATCTCCGAACTCCCCGTGGCCGAGCATGATCGTGTCCTCGCTTCCGACCTGGATGAGCACGGGAAGCGTCAGTTTTTTTACGATTTCCCGTACGGCTTCCTGGTTTTTCACGATTTCGGCGCCGAGGCGGAGTGTTATGGCGTCGACGAAAACATGGGGGTCTTTGTAATAGTGGTCCATTTCGTTTTTGTCGCGACTGAGATTCGGGTGGTCGAGTTTCGGATCGATTTTTACCGCCGGAAGCATCGAGGAGAGGACCTGCAATACTTTCTTCATAAAAGCATTTACTCTTGAACCCGAGTATGTTCCGAACGCCGACAGGACGAGACCGTTGAAATCGCCCGGATAGGCGTTTTCGTAATGGACGGCGATGATCGATCCGAGCGAATGACCCAGCATAAACCGGGGTTTGTCCGAAAGAGGAGGGTGCATAGCCCTGAAATGATTCAAGAGAAGGCGTTCGTCTTCGATAAAGTCACGGAACGTTTCAACATAACCTCTCGGGCCGTCGGATTTACCGTGACCGAAAAGATCGGCAGCGTATACGGCAAATCCCGCCGGTACGAGCGTCTCCACCACGTGGCCGTACCGTCCCGAATGTTCAGCCAGGCCGTGAACAATCTGAACGGACCCTTTTACCGTCGCCTCCGGGATCCATTCCTGAAAGTAAAGAGAATAATCCCGGCAGCCCCGCAACCGGCCTTCCGCATGGTTCATCATAATGATAAGTATAAACGGGCAAATATTAAAAGTAAAGGAAATTATCGAAAGACAGGAAAGGGGATGATGAAGGTGCGGAGCGTCGATACGGACCACAAAAAAACGATGTGACAAAAACCGCGGCGTTAGCGATTATATGTGGAAGGAATCGGATTACCGTTTTATTTTTTTAATAACGAAGTGCATGGCTTCGCCGAATCCGTATTTTTGATAAAAATTTTTTGCGTGGATATTTTTATCCCAGAAGGTCAACTCGATATGATCCAGTTTGAGTTCCGCGGCGAATTCCTCCGCCCTTGCCATAAGCATCGATCCGATGTTATGCCGCTGATAATCTTCAAGAACGCACATCTGGTCGATATGAAGGCCCCTGTATGCGCATCTGAAGGGATTTTCCGTATATTCCCTTATAAAACAAAGCAAATAACCGACGGGAATATCGTCGGCATAAGCGATGAATGAATGCCAGTGCTTGTCCGCCAGCATGTCGGCGACACCTTGCCTGACCGCTTTATAATCGTATTGTTTGAAGTATTCCGGGTATGCGCCGGTATGCAAATCCTGCACGGTTTTGTTGATCCGTGCGATGATATCGGTATTGTTGTTTTCTTTTATTTCAATATTCATCTCCCCTCCTTGATTAACGTGAATAATTTATAACAAAATATCAAGGTTTTCAACAGATTTTTTATATATTTTTATTTTTTGCGGACGAGGTATTGGTTCTCTGTGTAATTTGGCTACAAGTGTACCCTTTTGGCTGTAACGGTATCGGGTGAAAATGACACAATAAAAAAGGAATATAAAAACCGATGTGGCATTCTGAAACACACAGGTATTTGGTTTGTATAATAGTATTGTTTTTAAAAGTACAAAGGAAAGTAAATAACTATATTATAAAGAGTTAAACATCACATTTATCCCATGATTGGCATAAATTTTGCAATATTATTAATAGAAATGAAAAATATATTATATGAGGAGGTGTTATTATGGCATTAATAAGATGGCAAAACAGAGATCTTCCTTATCCGTGGGATAAGAACGATCCCTGGACGGGCTTGAAGCAGCTTCAGGAGGAGATCAATGATCTTTTTGACTTCGACCGTTTTCCGACAACGCCCGGGTTGTTCGATCGAAGCGTATCACTTCCGATTGACGTTGTGGAAACGGGAAACGAGATTATCGTCACATGCGAACTTCCCGGACTCGAAGAAAAGGACATCGACGTCTCGATTGCCTCGAATGTCCTGACCATCAAAGGTTCGAGGAAGGACGATCGAGAGGAAAAGAACAAAAAATACTACAGAAAAGAATCGTGGTCCGGCAGTTTCCAGCGGACGATATCGCTGCCCGCATCCGTGAACGCGGAGAAAATCAGCGCGGAACTCAAACATGGAATTCTCTCGGTCACCCTCCCCAAAAAGGAAGAGGTAAAACCAAAACAGATTTCCGTCAACATAAAATAGGAAAGGAGGAGTCGATCATGGAAAAGAAAGAAGTAACAAAATCAAGAAGGATTTGTCCGGCACGCTGTGACATATCGGAAGAAAACGGCAATATCATACTGAGAATGGAAATGCCAGGCGTGATGAAGGATAATCTCGATGTAAAGATCGACGGTGATATTTTGGTGGTGGAAGGTAAAAAGGAGATTCCCCGCATAAAAGAAGGAGAATTCCTGGTTCAGGAAATCAGGCACGCTGATTACCATCAGGAGTTTACCCTTGACGATACCATCGATCGAAACAGAATCGAGGCAGAATTAAAAAAAGGGATACTGCATCTCACTCTTCATATCAAGGAATCGGAGAAGCCTCGAAAGATCAATGTGGTTACCAAATAACCGAATGTCAACAAGGAAGGCCGGGAGTCCGTCCGACCGGCGGCAGGCCCCCGGCCTTTTTTTAACGTTTCCTGATTTCACCATTTTCTTTGACATGTTTCTGCCGGTCGAAATACTTCGATCTAAACCGATTTTTTCGCCCCGGATTATTCATCAAGCGGACACGCGTCAAGGGGCGAACGTGTCAATTGCACGGTGGAGGTTGCCGTATCGTGCGGTTTTGGTTACAATAGTGATATGACGAACAGGACAGGGGGGCGGCAACCGCTTTTGTCATGAAAACGGACCAACGTACCATACAAGATCAGATCATCGGGCTTTCCGATTCGGAGTTGCTGCTTCGTATCGCAGAGGGCAGGGAGTCCTACCGGGAGGGTGTCTATGAACTGCTTTCGAGCGAAGCCAAACGGCGGGGGATGCAATATGAAGCCCCCGCTCTCGATGAGGTAAAAGAAGGCTATATTAAAAACGATCGGTCCAATATACTTATTTTCGGATATGCATTCAGTTTTCTGGGAGGGATTATCGGTATTATCACCGGTATATATATTCAGGCCGCGAAGATGAAAGACAACGACGGGAAAAAAGTCCATGTCTATAACCCCGAGATGAGAAATCACGGAAAAACGATGATCGCCCTCGGGTTTTTCATGATGCTGATCGGCCTTCCCCTTTTATGGTGGGCGCTTCAGATGATCTTTTACTTTCTCGGGCTGGGGACGTGAAACGGTGGCCGACCGGCTATACGATCCGCAGCGTACCCTGCTTCCGAATAGTCAATTCCGCAACCGGGTTTCCCGAAAAGATGCGTTTCATATAACGTGAATAGTCGGTGAGGTCGCGTCGCGGAAGAAAAACCAGGACCGTCCCGGCGAAACCGCCGCCGTGCACGCGGCAGGCGCCTTCACCGCGGGTTTCGATAAAGATCTCCGTACAGGCAAGCGCGAGGGGGATGGGTTGCCTGTCGCTGTTTGACGAAACATAGCAGTTTTGAAGCCATTTGAATGAAGAGTCGCCCGAAGCGCGAACCAGACGGAGGAATTCGGAGAGGTCACCTTTTTTCAGGGAATCCGTTTGTTTTTCGACCCTCGCGTTTTCACGGAAAAAATGAATTGCCCGCAATATCGCCCGGTCGGAAAGCGTCCCGCTGAGTGACCGGACGGTATCGATGATCACGGCCTCGCTTTCAATGTCACGCAACCAGGATTTCCCGAAAGCCAGCGCGACGGAAGCCATTTCTCCGGGGATAGCAGCGTATTCACCCGTCAGATCGGCATGACTTCCGCCCGTCTCAACGACGGCGAGGCAGTAACCGTGGCGGGAAAAATCGAAGTCGAGTTTTTCGACCACGGGTTCCGCCGGATCGAGGAAATCGACAGCCACGATCCCGCCATATGCGCAGGCGAGCTGATCCATGAGGCCGCACGGTTTTCCGAAGTACTCGTTTTCCGCTTTTTGCGCGATAAGGGCGAGTTCCTTCCGGCCGATATCGCCATTATTGTAGAGCGAGTTGAGGATAGTGGCGATCAGTATTTCAAATGATGCGGAGGAACTCAGCCCGGATCCCGTCCCGATATCGCTGTTTACATATGCGTTAAAGCCGCCGATCCTGTATCCCGATGCCCTCATCCCGGCCGCAATACCGCGGATCAACGCGTTCGTTGTCTGTGTTTCCCGTGGCCTTACATCCAGATCGCCGCAATCGACGACAAACCCGTCCCGGTATCCGTCCGAACGGACGGTGATAATACCGTCGTCTCTTTTTCCGGCCGCGGCGATGGTATCGATATCAATGCCGGCGGCAATTATCCTGCCGTGGTTATGGTCGGTATGATTTCCCCCGATTTCAGTCCGGCCCGGCGTGCTGAATATGCCGGTATCGCGATCAGAATCGCCAAAGTGAGCAAGATATTCTCCGCATAACCGGGAATAACGTTCCGGCTGGGCTTCAAAACGGCTTTCTCCGTATAATGCCGTAAGTGTATCGAAGAGGGCCGTTCCCTCTTTCAGGTCTTTTTTTATTGTATCAGGTTTCATGACAGGCTTATTACCGCTTTCTCATATCAGGTTTCACATGCCGGGATTCATCCCCCGCATATTTTCTCTGATCCGATACAGGTGATAAAATACCCTTTTTTTTTCTCCCTTGCAAGGAGAAAAAAGTGTGTTTTTTTTACGACAATTGTCGGGACATGGATATACGCACTATTCGGTACGTCCGATGAGGTATGGTATAATGCGCTGAATGCGTGTATAATGCAGGCCGAAAAAACAAAGTAATACGTGTTGAAGGTCATTATTTCATGTACCAACCGATAACAAGAGGAGAGAAAAATGAAAAAAACGGACGTCATATCACTTTTATTTGTCTTCCTGATAATATCAGGCTGTAGCGGTAATAAGGAAGAGAAAACGATCGAACTCACGTACAGCATCTTTTTTCCCCCGTCTCATATTCAATGTGTTACCGCAGAGGATTGGGCGAAGGAAATAGAAAAAAGGACAGGGGGAAAGGTTAAAATAACAATGTTCCCCGGTGGGGCACTGACGAACGCGACCCAATGTTATGACGGCGTCGTCAATGGAATTTCCGATATCGGGATGAGTTGTTTCGCATACACGCGGGGAAGGTTTCCGTTTCTCGAAGGCATTGATCTGCCGCTGGGGTACCCGGACGGAAAAACGGCAACCCGTATCGCAAACGCGGTCGTCGACACATTCAAGCCGGCGGAAGTCGGCGACACCCATGTCCTTTACCTCCATGCCCACGGACCCGGTATGCTGGCAAGCAACAAGCCGATACGGACGATGGAAGACCTCGCGGGCCTGAAAGTGCGGGCGACCGGGCTTTCGTCTAAAATCGTTCAGAGTCTCGGCGGGGTGCCTGTAGGGATGAGCCAGTCAGAAACATATGAAGCCCTCCAGAAGGGGGTTGCCGACGCGACACTCTGTCCGATCGAAACATTGAAGGGGTGGAAACAGGGAGAGGTCATTTCATATATCACCGATACATCGGTCATCGGGTATACGACCGCCATGTTCGTCGTGATGAACAAGCAGGCATGGGAAAAGCTTTCCGCAAAAACACAAGCCGTTATTACCGCGGTAAGCGGGGAATGGATCGAAAAGCATGGTGAGGCATGGGATACCGCGGACAGGGAAGGAAAGGCATTTGTCGATGAACTGGGAAAAGAGACGATCAGCCTGAGTGCGGAAGAGAAGGCACGTTTCAGGGAAGCGGTCTCCGGGCTGGTTCGGGATTATATCGATCAGGCGGAGAAAGCGGGGCTTCCCGGAGGAGAACTCATTAGCGATATCAGGGCGATGCTGGACGCGCAATAACGTGCGGCCGGAAAAACGGACGGCGCCATGACGGCAACTATGTTGACATCGTTACTCAAAAAAGTCGTTTATATCCTCGCGGCGATTGCCGGGTGCGGTATTGCCGCGATGATCGGCATCACCTGTTGCGATGTGATCCTGAGGATTTTCGGTTCGGGGCTGATCGGCGCCTTCGATCTGGTCAGGATTACCTTTGTCGTCACCATCGCGTGCGGACTTCCTTATGTGACATCGGTGAAAGGCCATGTGGCGATCGAGTTCTTTTTTCACAAGCTGCCGGAAAAGGGGAGGGTGATTGTCGATACGGGCATCCGGATCCTGAGTGTGCTTCTTTTCGGACTACTTGCATGGCAGAGTGTTCAATACGGACTGTCGCTCTTCCGGTCGGGGGAGGTCACCCCGACGCTTCAGGTTCCCATTTTCTGGCTCGGTTTCCTTATTTGCCTTGACTGTGTCGTTGTTATGTTCGTCATCCTCTACCACCTCTTTCATCCCGGAAAGGTGTTGATAGAACCATGACGCCATTTGAAATCGGTCTTATCGGTTGTCTGATTCTTCTCTTTCTCCTCGCAAGCAGCATTCCCGTCGCGTTCGCCATGGCGATTGTCGGTTTTTTCGGTTTCGCCGTGATTGTTTCTCCCCATGCGGCCATGAGTCTCATTATCAGGGACCTCTTCGATACCTTCTCTTCCTATAGCCTCACGGTTATACCCCTCTTCGTGTTCATGGGCCAGATCGCGTTTCACGCGGGCATATCCCGCAGGCTGTTTGACACGGCTTATGCGTGGCTCGGCCACATGCCCGGCGGGCTTGCGATGGCGACCGTCGGGGCCTGTACGGGCTTCGGTGCGATCTGCGGATCCGGACCGGCGACAGCCGCAACCATGGCTTCGGTTGCGCTTCCCGAAATGCGGAGGTTCGATTATTCCCCGGAGCTGGCAAGCGGTTCCGTCGCGGCCGGGGGAAGCCTGGGGATGCTGATTCCGCCGAGTGTCGTTTTCATCGTCTATGCGATCATGACCGAACAATCGATCGGGGAACTCTTTCTCGCGGGTATCCTTCCCGGCCTTCTGATCGCTTTTCTTTTCTGCCTGGTCATTTACATCAATTGCAAACGAAAGAAATCCTACGGTCCCCCCGGACCGAAAACGACGTTTATAGAAAAGATCAAAAGCCTCAAGGGGGTGATCGAAACGCTCCTCCTTTTTATCGCCGTTATCGGCGGCATGTTTCTGGGATTTTTCACCCCCACGGAAGCGGCGGCTGTCGGGGCCGCGGGAAGTTTGATTATCGCCGTTGTGCGGGGCAGGTTTTCACTCGAGCTTATCCGCCGATCGATCGGCGAAACGATCAGGACCTCCTGCATGGTGCTTGTTATCGTCACCGGGGCGGTCATCTTCGGCCATTTTCTCGCGGTCACACGTATTCCCTACGTGCTGGCCGGCTGGCTTGCCGGGCTTCCCCTCCCGTCCTGGGTGATCATGGGGATGATTATTTTGTTTTATCTTTTCTGCGGCTGTTTTATCGACGCACTCGCGCTGATTCTTCTGACGATCCCGATCTTCTATCCCGTTGTCACGGGTCTCGGCTTTCATCCGGTCTGGTTCGGTGTCATTATCGTGGTGGTGACCCAGATGGGCGTCATCTCCCCGCCCGTCGGCGTGAATGTGTACGTTGTCAGCGGCATCGAACGGGATATTCCCCTTCAGACTGTTTTTAAAGGCGCGCTCCCCTTTCTTCTTGCACTGGTCATAGCGGCAATCATTCTTGTCGCTTTTCCGCAGATCAGTCTTTTTCTTCCCGAATTAATTCAGTGAGGAACGGTGTATGAGTAGAACAATTTTCAAGCATATCATGTTCTGTACCGATTTTTCGGAGAACGCGGACAGGGCCTTCGATGTCGTCCTGCATCTGCTTCAAGGGAATCCCGGAAGCAGTCTCGTGCTTTTCCACATTATCCCGCAACCGGAAGCGCAGTTCTGGAAAAGCTACCTCTATGAGGTGGAGGATGTCGAGGACAAGTCCGGCCATGACATCGATGAAAAAATCGAACAAACCTACATTGTAAGGCTTCCCCTCAAGACGGGGTATACGATCGTGGTCGAGGCCGGAAAGGTCGATGAAAAGATCCTGGATTATGCCGATAAAAACGACGTGGATCTTATCGTTATCGGGAGGCAGGGTAGAAGTACCTCGGGGACCTTTCTCTTCGGCAATATTACGGAGAAAGTCGCCCGGAAATCACGATGTCCCGTTCTCATCGTTCCGGCGACGTTCTTTTTTTCGGAAGGCGAAGGGGAAAGCTGAGTCAATATCGATTAAAAACCGGTTAATTCCGACAGGGGAGGAGAAGGTGTTTTAAAGCCGAAGTATCCAAAATGGTGAATAATGAATTGTATATATGGAAATTAGTCTATGCTGCCCTCGTAGGTGCTGAACTATTTTAGACAATTGTCGTAAATTCCTTCGATGTGACTGTTGTAATCCTTTCTCTTCAATACCCCATTGCTTAAATCTTTTCTCAAACTCTTCTAAGGCGCTATTCCCATATCTCTCCACCATCGCTAAAAACAACTCCAACAGCCACCTCACTAGCTGTGCGATACTATAAAAATTCAAATCCGCATGAAGCAGCTTTATCTTCCGGTACATCTCCTCCGTAAAATATACATGCACGTGTTCCCGTTTTTCATCGTGGCAGGGTGATAACGCCCGATACAGGCTCATCCGCTGTCTCCCCCATTGATGCTCCTTCATGACCAGAGGATCGATGAGGGATATAATCCTGACAATAATACCGGATAAGCTGTTCCTCGAACCGGACAATTTCAGGGTTTTCAAGTCTTTTTTCATTGTATTCATCATGATAATATGAAATTCATGCAGACCTGATTCTATCATACATTACTCCTTGAATTTTTTGTTTTCTATATTGTATAACGCCAAAAAAATGTCTGCTGCATTGATTATTTTTAATTTTTTTAATAACAATGTATCTGACATATTCATGAATACAGACAAGATTTTTTCAGTCCGGGAAGTATATAAGGATAAACTTGAGGAAACGAATAAACCAAAATATGGTAATGGATTTGATGATTATAATCATATAGATACAAGAGAAGGTAGATAATGCATATAAAGAATTTATGAGAAAAGAAGTCAAAACAATAACTGAACTTATAATTAAGGATTACGGAAGGTATGCTTTTGATAAAAAGATGACCAGATTGCATAATACGGCGGCTTAACAGGACTGCCTTCGGTAAGCCGTTGAACGAACCCCGCGTTTGTACGCAATAAACCGATTAAAATATAAGGAGTATAAGTAAATATGAAAAAGGAAGCATTGGCGGTCAATAAATTCAAAGACGGATACAATTGTGCTCAATCGATGATTTACAGTTTTGCAGATGATGTGGGAATCGATACATCGATCGCGCTAAAGCTGTCAAGCGGTTTTGGCGGCGGCATGGGAAGAAAGGGAAATGTATGCGGAGCGGTCACGGGCGCTATACTTATAATCGGATTAATATATGGCCGGGGTGAAAATGAAGATAGACTCAAACAGGAAGAGACCTATAAATACGTGAGAGAGTTTATTAATCGGTTTGAAAAAAAATACGATACAATAGAATGCAAAAGTTTGATTGATAATATTGACTTGTTGAGTGAAGAAGGTCAAAATAAATTCAAAGAGTCCAAAATGATTTATAAATGTTGCGAATATATCGAAAGTGCCAACAGGATTATTCAGGAAATGATTAAATGAAATATCATTGACCGGTATACTGTGTGCAACGGCGGTTTATCGGCTTTGGTATATCGCAGAGCGTCAGGTGCAATGGTTCCGGCTGATGTTATATGTTTAATTGGCGAGAATTATAAAAAGATGAAAGAAAAATTATCATATAGAATAGATAAATTGAGCTTCCTCAGAAAAATGGTGAGGGCATCGGCCGCTGTTACGAAACAAAAGAATGCGATACATTTTTTCACGGAAATAGACGTGTCGTTGCCGTTAGGTATTCTTGAAAAGTACAAGCAGGAAAAAGGAGAGAAGCTGTCGTTCACCGGATATCTGGCAAAGTCTTTTTCGAATGTCATGTTGAAGAATCCGGGTTTCAATTCATTTCTATCGGGGAATAAGCATGTTTTTCTGGATGAAATAATTATAAGTATTCTTGTTGAAAGAAAAATCGGAGAAGATTATATCCCTGAACCGATGGTGCTGAGAGATGTGGGAGCAAAAACGGTATATCAAATAAATACGGAAATTAGAAACGCGCAAAAAATCGCCGAAGGAAAAGAAGGGTTTGGAAATCTCACCAACAGCAGGGTATTCAGGTTTATTCCCGGATTTCTCCTCAAAACATTTGTGAAACTCGCCGACAAAAATATAAAAATGGGAATCAACTACGGCAAGCTTTGTATTACATCGGTCGGGATGTTCAGTAAAAATCCTATCTGGGTAATTCCACACGGCACCGCTACCGTATTGCTTTCCGTTGGAAGTATTATCGAAAAAACCGGAGTTAAAAATAACAAATGCAAATACTTATGCCTGACGGCGTCATTTGACCATGATATTATAGACGGGGCCCCCGCCGCCAGATTCATGAATGATTTAATTGAAGAGATAAAAAGCGGGGAATGTATCAAAGATATTGCTTAATGCGATATTGAATTGTTGTACGAAATATGTCAAAATCACTGTGTCCTGAAACAGCTTGCCGACGGCATATGAGTGCCTCCGCTATGGCGGGCGTAAGTGAGGAGGTGCGATTATGTCGTTAAGATTTCACGAAATCGCGGAAACATATCACCGTATCCTTAATCCGTTCACGGAAGAAAAGCTGATGCTGCTGGGTGAAATATGCCGTCTCGATCAAACGATGAAACAACTCGATCTTGCCTGCGGAAAGGGGGAGATGTTGTGCCGATGGTCGCAAAAGTACAGAATATGCGGTACGGGTGTGGATATCAGTTCCGTTTTCCTTGATGCGGCAAAAGAACGCGCGGAAGAATTGGGCGCAGCGGAAAGAGTAACATTCGTCCAGGATGATGCGGCAAAATATCCCAAAGAAACCCACGATTTTGATGTGGTCAGCTGCATCGGAGCGACATGGATCGGCAATGGTTTGATCGGGACGCTGAAAATGATGAAATTACCGCTAAAACCTGGCGGAGTGGTGTTGGTCGGCGAGCCTTTCTGGATCGATCCGCCGCCGGAAGACGCGTTTGCCGCCTATGCCGCCGAAGGTATCGGCAGGGACGATTTTGTTTCTCTGGACGGCACCCTGGAACGCTTTGAATCTGCGGGTATGAATCTGGTCGGGATGGTCGTCGCCGATCATGATTCCTGGGACCGGTATGAAGCGCCGCAATGGATGGCGGTGAACGACTTTTTAGCCGCGAATCCGGATGATCCAGACGCAGCAAAATTACGCGAATGGACAGCCAACAACCGGCGAATATATCTCAGGTATGGCCGGCGCTATCTGGGGTGGGGCGTTTTCGTATTACGGATAGCATAGTGTTTCTTGTTATGAATTCTGGAGTAAAAAATGGCTGTTTATATAATTATCGAATACGTTAAAATAGATGATGAATCGATATATTCCGAATATATTAAAAAAGCCGAACCTATCGTAAAAAAGTATAAAGGTAAGTATATAGTAAGGACGAACAAGATCAAATCGTTATCGGAACACCGAAAACCGGAGAGACTGGTAATTATAAAATTTCCGTCGCAAGACGATTTGAATAAATGTTTCGGGAGTGAAGAATACAGATCATTATCGTCATTAAGAACGAAATCAACTGAAAGTAAGGCAATAATAGTCGAAGAGTATATTGAATAACGATACTATAAATAAGAAATAATTTAATAAATGGTACGGTGCTGCACTCGATTGATTTTATATATAATGCGTGTAAGCTTCGTAAACTGGATAAAGAGG
>JAFGHO010000041.1 GCA_016930085.1 Spirochaetales bacterium | reverse complement strand
GATAATTAAAACTGTATGTGAAAACCGCATTAAAACCATTTCTTTTTTTTGAAGAACGCGATCAAGCCGGCAATGATGATAATGATAATACCCCACACGCCGAAGTATCCCCACCGCCATTGCAGTTCGGGTATAAATTTGAAGTTCATGCCGTAGACACCGACGAGAAAGGTGATGGGGATGAAAATCGTCGCGATAATCGTAAGGACCTTCATGACCTCGTTCGTCTTGTTGCTCACACTCGAAAGGTATATATCGAGCATGCCGCCGATAAGGTCCCTGAATGTTTCGACGGTATCGATGATGTGAAGGGTATGGTCATAGACATCACGGAAAAAGACTCTGGTGTGCCTTCCTATAAGCGGTGATTCCATCTTCTCGAGCCGCCCGATTATCTCCCGCAGCGGCCAGAGGGTCTTGCGCAGGGAGATGACGGTGCTTTTCAGCATATATATTTTTTTAAGCGTTTCGGGTGTCGGGTTTTCGAGTAATGTTTCTTCGAGGGCTTCGATCTCTTCATCGAGTGTTTCGAGAAGGGAAAAATAGCTGTCGACGACCGCGTCGATCAATACGTAGAGAAGGTAATCGGCGCCATGCGAGCGTATCATCCCCTTTTTCATTCTCAAACGGTCCATAATCGATGAAAATAGATTTTCTTCCGTTTCCTGAAACGAAATAAGATATCCGTTTTTCAGGATAAAACTCACCTGATCTTCCGTAATCTCGTACGTTTCACCGCACCATGAGAGTCCTTTCATGACGATAAAAAGCGAATCTTCATAATCCTCGTACTTGGGCCGCTGGTGGGTATTCACGATATCCTCGATCATCAATGGATGAAACCGGCATTCACCCCCGATTTTTTCGATGATATCGGTATTCCGGATGCCCCCGACATTGAGCCACCTTACCCGGCGGGTCTGCGGAAACGGAAAGACCTCACCGATCGTTCGAGATTGTTTTTCTGTGAACTCGTTCTCGTCGTATTCACCGTAGGTAAAGACCGATGTTTCGCCTTCCCTGTCCCCGATATAGACGACGCTTCCCGGCGGAAGTGCGTGTTTTGACGATAACTTCTCCGTCTGTTTTTTCATGTTTTTCCTCCATGTTGTTTTCATTGCGGTTTTTCCGAAAAATTCAGCCGGAAAACCGGCAGGATGAAAAAATCGGATATCCGATCCGCGGGGATGCGGGGTTAACCGATTTGTTTTTTCTTTCCGAATATCCGTCTTAAAAAGCCGCCCGGTTTTCCGTATTTCTTTTTTACCGGTTTATCGGGGGGTATCGTAAGGGTTCCGGAGGGAAGTATGAGGAATTGTGAGGCGTCTCCTTTTTTGTTGCTGATCGTGTGGACGGTGATCGTGCCGTTTATGACAAACGGATTTTCGTCCGGATTTTCCGTGTGGTAGTCGATTATCGAACGGAAATCAAACGAAGGCAGTATGTCGCCGATTGAGTGGATTGCCTCGTGTTCCTTCTCGTATGCAAAGCTTTTCCCGTAAGCGCCGCTTACTCCCGTAACCTTCCCAGCCGTATCGGTCACGATGATCGGGGAAGGGATTAGGGAGAGAAGCCGTGTGATGAGAGAGGATTGCGTACTTATCTTGAGGGCCTGCCTTTCATTCAGGTCATCGATCGTGTGGCACAACTCCTTGATTTTCCCTCCGATATCACCGAGTTTTTCAAGCCCTTTTGTCGAATAGGTGACATGTGCGTGCGACAATTCGATCAGTTTATCGAGTTGCCTGATGATATTCTTGTTTCCCTGAAGGATAAAAAGCACGCACAACAAACAGACGGCATCCGAGAGAACGGCGGTATAGAGGAATAATTCGGCCTGGTATTTTCTTTCATCATTGTCATAGCGTGACGATTCACCGATGATCAGGTATCCCCTTATCCCGATAACCGTGATGATTATGAGGATTATAAAAATAAAAACAACAAGGCGCCTTTGTCTGATAACAAGCATATACTATTCCTTTCAATGCTAATGGAGATGTTTCAGGTTGTCGATATCGCTGTTTCTCCCCGCCACAATCAGAATGTCGTGCGGATGCAGGAGTTCCGAACGATCCGGGAAAAAAACCGACTGGTTGACAACGGGATTTCCCTCCTCATCGATTGACGTTGTGGTCCGCTTTATCGCGATCACGACGATATGATATTTTTTTGAAATATCGAGATGCTGGATTGATTTCTCGGCGAAGACGTGAGGTACGTACATTTCGACGATACTGAAGTCGTCCGCTATGGCAACGAGATCCAGCGTGCGGGGGGACATCAGGCGTTTCGCGAGTAAACGGCCCTGGTTGATTTCGATGAATATGACCTCATCCGCCCCGACCGCCTTGAGAACCCGGGCGTGAAGGTCGGATATCGCGCGCGCGATAATATGGGGAACATTCAGTTTTTTCAGCAGGGTCGTCGTCAATATGCTCGCTTCGACCCGGTCTCCGATGGCCACGATGGCCACATCGACGGATGAAAGCGGCGCGTTTGAAAGCGATTCTTCATCCGTCGAATCGAGGATGAAGGCCTGGCTGACCGAATCCTTGATTCGTTCGACGAGCCGGGTATTCGAGTCGAAGGCAAGCACCTTTCCCCCCATCTCGGCAAGCACGGAGCAGATTTCCTTTCCGAAAACACCGAGACCGAAAACGCCAAAGACCTTTTCTTCCACCATGATATCCTCCTCATCCTATTATAAAACGTGCTTCGGGATAATGAATACCCGTTTTTCTGGTTTTCAAGGTGATCGCGGCAAAAATCGTAAGCGGCCCGAGTCTTCCCGTAAACATAAGGAGAACAATGATGAGTTTTCCCGCTATTGAAAGTCCCCCGGTGATACCGGTTGAAAGTCCCACGGTACAAAAAGCGGAGACGGTCTCGAAGATAATCCGTAGAAGGGACGCCTTTTCGGTGATCGTAAGCAGAAGGGTGCTCGATGAAATGATGAGGACGGAAAAAAGAACGATGAGTAATGCCTTGAGGACGTATTCTTTCGAGATCGAGTGGCCGGAAAGCTCAATCGTCTCTTCATCCCTGAACAGGCTTCGTATATAGGAAATCAAAACCGCAACCGTATTGATTTTAACTCCTCCCGCCGTCGAACCCGAAGCACCCCCGACAAACATGAAGAAAATCATGACCAGCAAGGTAACGGTCGATAGTGCCGTAAACGGAATGGTATTGAATCCCGCCGTTCGCAGGGTAACCGACTGGAAAAAGGCGCTTAAGTACTGCGTCCCGAGATCGTAGGGGGCAAGGGTTGTTTTTAATTCCGTCAGATAGATGATGAACATGCCGGAGATGACGAGGATGATCGTCCCCGTTATCACGATTTTTGTCGTGAGTTTTATTTTGACCGCAGTGTTTTCTTTTCTTCCGGTCACCAATCTGAACTTCGCCGCTATCGCCATGATGCCGTTTGAGAGGACCGGAAAACCCAGACCGCCAAGGATTATCAGGAAGGAAATGGTAACGGCGATGAGGGGTGACGACCGGAACGACTCCAGATTATCGGTAAACAGTGAAAATCCGGCGTTGCAGAACGCGGATACCGAATGAAAAAGCGCTTCGAAAAGCGTCCGGAACGTCAGGCCGGTTTCACCCGAAAAGCCCGGCCAGAGTATCAGCATACCGGCGCATTCGATTCCGAATGCCATAATGATTATATTGATGAGATCGGTGCGGAGAACCCTCGTGTCGCTTTCACTGAGGGCATAAGAGGCGAGCAGCGAATCCTCGAGGGAAAATCTTCTCCTGATAACGGAGACAAGGGAAAACGAGAATGCCATGATACCGATGCCCCCGGCCTGGATGAGCAGCATGATGATCAGCTTTCCCCAGAGGGTGAATACCGTTGCGGTATCGACAACGACGAGACCGGTGACGCAGACCGCGGAGGTGGCGGTGAACAGGGCGTCGATCATGTGAAGACCTTTTCCGTCGACGGTCGTAAACGGAAGCATTAAAAGCAATGTCCCGGTGACGATTCCGAGGGCGAATCCGAAGATGATGGTGCGCGCCGGGTTTATTGACATCGTTCTGGTAAACGATGCCAGTTTTTTTACTTTTTGTAATGTCCTGAAGATAATCGAGAGGTCCCGGAGTATGATAATCCCGAGGGGAATCCAGGTATATCGAAAGGGAGTGCCGCTTATACGGACCGTTTTGACAAAGGCAAGGGAAACGAGAAAAAGAATCATCATGGTAAAAGAAAAGATATTCTTTTGAATATAACCCTTCTTCGATGCGGCCGCATTCCGCCCATTGAAGAAATCGGCCGTCACGAGGATGAGTATGAGGATTTCGAGTATCGAGGTAATGAGAAAGGTGTAGGGTGTCCTGTAGAACTCGTGCTCCAGAAAGAGGGTCCCGATACTCAGAAAGAGGGTGAGAACGGTGATTTTCGTGATTCCGGACGACAGAGGGGAGGGGGGTGCGGCTGTCTTGTACACAAACATACTATAGTTATATCCGTGAGCAGTCTCCCATGCAAGTGAGTCGAAAGACTTTATGGGCTGAAAATTACTTTATTGTTGTGGTGAATCGCGTTATCTGCTATACTGTCGAAAAAAGGGGAGGAACCAATGATTCATACGGGGAAAACAGACTGCCGGCCGGAAGAGGCGGGATATAATCCAGCCGTCATCGAAACACTCGACAACCATTTCACGGATTTGATTGGAAAAGGAACGATCCAGGCCGCCGGGTATCTTTTGGCGCGCCGCGGAATGATCTTCGCATCGAAGAGTATGGGAAAACTGACGGCATCAGGGAACGGCGGCGACTTTCTGCCGGACAGCATACGTCCGATCGCGTCGGTGACGAAGGTATTCACGGTGACGGCGATCCTTCAATTAATGGAAAAAGGGAAGCTGTTCCCCGACCAGGCGGTGTGCGGGTTTCTTCCCGAATTCGATACCGAAATGCACCATCACATTACGATTTTTCATCTCCTTACCCATACATCGGGCCTGCGGGGGGATCCGGGGAGTTTTTTCGAACCGTATCCGGACGAGTGGGACGGGGAATGGACAAAGGAGAACTGGATAAAAAAGATGCTTACAGGGCCGCTTCATTTCAAACCCGGAACCGTCTGGAGTTATTGTTCGAAGGGGTTTCTTTTTCTTGCGGAAATTGTGGCCCGGCTTTCGGGGATGGACTTCGACAGGTATGTCGAGGAGCACATTTTCAAACCCCTTGGAATGGACGATTCGTTTTTCTTTGTTCCACCCCATATGAAGGGAAGGGTGAGTCTGACATCGTCCGGGTGGAACAGGGAAAAACTCGATAAAAAACGGGATGATGTCGTTACCCCTTCCTTTTTTGGCGGGGGTGGTATCTGGTCGACCCTTCCGGATTTATGGAAGTTCGGCCAGATGATGCTGAACGGAGGATCTTTCCGGGGAAACCGGTTGTTGGGGCGAAAGACGGTCGAGACCGCGGTCCGGGCGCAGGTCAGGGATATCACGGCATACAGCTGGAGGAATCATATCTACGACGAATCATACCGGTGGACGTGCGGATTGGGCTGGGAAGTGAACAAGCATAATTTCCTCCCCGAAGGGACCTACGATCATGAAGGATCCGAAGGGGTGGGTATTTTTATCGATCCTTCCGAGCAGTTTATTTTCGCGGGATTTTATCCGGCGCCCGACTATCACTGCGAATCGTGGGTAAACCCCCTCGCCGTCGCATGGAGCGGGATTGAATGAGGCTTCCGGGCGGTATATAAAAAAACATAAAAGAGGAGTAAAAAAATGAAAAAGACGGTTTTTGTCCTCGCCTTTTTAGTCATGGCGGTTTTCGCGGCTTTTCCGCAGTCCCTGGGCGATGTGAACGGAAACGGAAATATCGATATCGTCGACGCGCTTCTGGTCGCGCAGTATTACGTGGGTCTCGATCCGCAGAACTTCAGCATCTCGCTTTCGGATGTGAATGCAAGCGGCGGTACCGATATCGTCGACGCGTTGCTCATCGCGCAGTTTTACGTAGGGCTCATCGACCGTTTCCCGGGGGAACCGGCCGGGGGCTGCACCGGGAGCGGCAACTTCACCTATACTCTCTCCACCGCCTCATCGCCGACACAGGACGAGCGGCGCGCGTACACCCTGATCACGGAGGCGATGGAGGAGGCCGTATCGTATTACAACTGCCACACGAATATCGTCATGCACGTGACGGTGTACTACGATCCGGGCGTACCGACGGCCCAGGCAAACTGGAACGGCCCCATTTCCTTCGGCGGCGAGACCTATATGAATTATATCACCGCGATGCATGAAATGTCCCACTGCGCGGGCGTCGGGACCCACTCGCGGTGGCGGTCGCTCGTCGTCGACGGAATATTCACGGGAACGAACGCGACGAACCAGCTCAGGGCGATCACGGGAAATCCGGAGGATGTCCTCCACGCTGATACCCAGCATTTCTGGCCGTACGGCCTCAATTATACCTCCGAAGTAACCGGGGAGGAAGACCTCATCAATCACTGCAGAATGGTGGTGGCGATCAGGAAAGACCTGGGGATATAACCGGAAGCGTGCGGGTTAAAAAAATACCAGCATTATCCCCTTTCTGACCATCATCACGGCGATCGAGGCCAGGATGATGCTCGTTACCTTGCTCAGGACACGGGCGCCTGAAGGCCGTATTATTTTTATGATGACATCGGCGGCCAAAAACACCAGCCCCGCGATCAAAATATTGACGAGGACGGAAACCAGGGAGATGACGGGGCCGTATTCGTTAACGATGACAAGCGATGTCGAAAGGACCGCGGGTCCCACGATAAGGGGGGTTCCGAGGGGGACGGCCCCCACGTCTTCTGCGGGAATACGCCGGCGTTTTTTCTGACTCAAAATATCGGTGATTGCGATACAAAAAAGAAGAACGCCGCCGGCAATCATGAAATCCGCCATCTCGATACGAAGAAAATCGAATATCGCCTTTCCGAGAAAAAGAAATACGATTGAAATGACAGCGGCGACGATCATCGCCCGGCCGACGATCAAGCGCCTCTTTTCTGGAGAAAGGCCTTCGGTGAAATTGATAAAGATGGGAAGAACGCCGACCGCATCGACTGCGACAAATATCGGAATAAATGCGGCAAGAAACCGTGCCAGGATTACCATACGCCCGCCTGGTTAAGGATAAGGTACGTGATATATCCGGCATATGCTGCCGTAAGAATGAACCCTTCCCACCTGTCGATCGAGGATTTCTTACCGGTAAACATAAAGAGAAACAGGATCATGGTCGCAGCGATCATGACCGCCGTATCGATATTATTCGATTGCTGCATGGGAAGGGGTTTTATAATCGAACTCACCCCGAGGATGAAAAAAATATTGAAAATATTGGAGCCCACGACATTTCCCACGGCAATATCCGGGTTTTTCTTATAGGCGGCGATGGCGGAAGTGGCGAGTTCGGGGAGGGATGTTCCGACGGCAATGATCGACAACCCGATGAATGTCTGTCCGATCCCGAAGAATCCGGTAATAAATACGGCTCCGTCCACGATCCATTTTCCCCCAATCACAAGACCGGCCAGACCCGCGAGCATATATATAACGGACCGGTGGAGGGGCAATGTCTTTATCGATACCTCGGAGACAATAAGATCGTTTTCGCGTGCGATACTCCACATATAATAGAGGAAGATGACAAAAAAGAAAAGAAAGACGATTCCGTCGATTCTGGTCAATAGTGATTGTTGATCGCCGTCGATCAACAGGTCGTTCGACAACACCGCAAAGACCAGCGAGGCGAGCAGGCAGAAAGGTATTTCCCGCCATACCGTCCCTTTTGTCACGACGAGGGGATAGATGATCGAAGAAATACCGAGGATGAGAAGTATGTTTGCGATATTGCTTCCGATAATGTTGCCGATCGCGATACCGGGATTGTTCCCGATGCTCGCGAAGACATTGACTAAGAGTTCGGGAAGCGAGGTGCCGAAGGCGACGGCGGTCATGCCGATGACAAGCCTGGAAATCTTCAGGTATCCCGCTATCGATGAGGAGCCGTCGACAAGAAGCCCCGCGCCTTTTATAAGAATGACGAATCCGATAACGAACAATACAAGCTCAATCATCGAAAAAACCGCCTTATATACATAAAATAAATAACAATTATTGTGGTGTGGTGAAAATATCGGAAAGAATTTTCAATAAATCTTCACCGATAACCGGTCTGCGGATAAAGTAATCCGCAGAAGCATTGTCTTTTTCCTGCAATATGTCCGCCGTAATCAGGATGACGGGAATGCCTGAGGTTTGGGGATTGCTTTTCAATTGACGTGCTATTTCATCGCCCCTCATCTCCGGCATAACGATATCCATGATAATGGCATCGGGTTGATTGTCCCTGATCAGTTTCTCCACGTTGGTGTTATCCTGTGTGACGATAACCTTGTATCCCGCATCGCCCGAGAGATATTTTTCCATGAGTTCCAGATTGATCTTCTGATCGTCGACGACAAGGATTGTTTTGTTGTTCATACCGGCTTCCCTTTCCCGTTTAGTTACTCGATAAATCGGACAGGAATTTCTCGAAATTATAATCCTGCGCGAAAAGTTTTTCAATCGCTTTCATGATTGTCATGATCTCGTTCGCTTCGAACAGTTCCTTGTTCGAAGCGGAAATGATCTTATCCGCGATCGATTTCAACATGTTGACCGCTGTTTGTATTTCTTTACCCTGTATGACGTTTTTCCTTGATATTTTGTAGATTTCCTTGTTCAGGCTGGAAGTTTTCTGAATGTAATTGCTGATTTCCAGGAAAATATTATGGACAAGTTCATAAAGTTCCGCCTGCTTCTCGATTTTCTCAATGATACTTTCGATGATCGTTTTGATCTCGATCGATGCTTCGCGCGTCGTGTTCGCCAGGGCGCGAATTTCCTGTGCGATCACGGCAAATCCTTTGCCCTCTTTTCCCGCGCGGGTCGATTCGATGGCGGCATTGATCGCGAGGATATTCGTTTTGTCCGAAATGTCCACGATGGTGGTGATAATCGTGGCCATCTTTTCGGAAAAATCGAGGATCTCCCCCATACTGTCTCTTGTCGTTATAACGGCGTTCTGCCCCTTCGTGGTCTGTGCGGTCAGGTCTTCGGCAAGGCGGGACGCGTGCTGGATAATGGAGTCGACTTTTTCCATGGTCAGTGTCGTGATATCAAATGCTTCGAAGGTGAGGGTCAATGTTTCCGATTGGTGATTCATGTCGTTGACCGTGGATTTAATGCTTGAAATAAGCGCGCCGATTATATTGTTCATCCGTTCGGATACGGTAAAGTTGTTTTCTTTCATGTAAAATACCTTGTTGATCGGTGTCAGATACTTTACCAGTTCTTTTTTGTATGTCTCCATTGTATCTTTCATCTGCTCAATCTTTTTTTTCGCTTCATCGGCTTTTCCCCCGACCTCCTCTCCGGGTGAAGATGCCGTTTTGGAGAGTTCGGTGATTTTATTTTCGAGTTCCCCGACGTGACCCACCATTTCTGAAAAAAGAATATGTTCCTTTTTTTTGCCCTCGCGAAACGATCGAACGGTATTATGACAGCAAACGGTAAAATAGCCCGCGACCAGCCCTGTGACCGTCGATACGGCAATCAGGATGAGGGCGACCACCGGATTTGTTTGAAGGAGAGTGAAGACTGCAATGATAATAATCGCGGCCTGAAGTAGTATAAGTGAAGCAAGAAGTATATTATGTTTATTCATCGCCATCATTACCTTCTTTAATGTTTTTTCAGATCGGTGACATCGATATCACCATTAATCAGGTTAAAAAAGACCCGCCGGCCCGTATTACCCCCCACCTGGAGTTGAAAAAAGGTAATATGAAGATTTTGCAATATTTCCTTTACCACCTGGAGATTCTTTTCTCCGATATTGAGTGAACTGTCCGGTTTTATATTAAAGAGTGTGGCTCCGCCGACGAGATAGGAAATAAAGTGGCGCTTGTTCGCTCCCTTTTCGAGCATATCTTCGATCATTTTCGGAAGGAGGATATCGGCGTATTTGTCGTTTGCGATACCTCCCCTCCGCTCATTATGATAATCCTTTGAAAGGGGGAGATAAACGTGCGCGAGTCCGCCGATTTTACTGACGGGATCGTAGATAAGTACCCCGACACAGGAGCCGAGAATCGTACGAAGGGTGTTCGGGCTTTGCGATACTTTGTATTCCCCGAT
This sequence comes from Spirochaetales bacterium, assembly GCA_016930085.1. Taxonomy (NCBI): domain Bacteria; kingdom Pseudomonadati; phylum Spirochaetota; class Spirochaetia; order Spirochaetales; species Spirochaetales bacterium. The sequence goes on along the minus strand of JAFGHO010000041.1, from coordinate 5,204 downwards.
ACCGACGGACAGTATTTCTTTCATATGGCCTTGTTGACGGAACTGATAAGGCGTTCCGGTTCAAATGGTTTGATAATGAAATCGACCACTCCCAGATCGATCGCCGTATTGATGAGTTCGTCCTGTCCGAGTGCGGAAACGACGATGATTTTCGCGGTCTTGTCAACTTTCATTATCTGCTTGATCGCCTCGATGCCGTCCATTTCATCCATCGTAATGTCCATGGTGACAAGATCGGGCGAATGCTGCTTGTACGCTTCGAGGCCTTCCTTCCCGTCGGAAGCTTCCGCAATAATCGTATGTCCCTTCTTCTGGAGTTCGTCTTTAATGATATTACGTATCAGCTTCGAATCGTCAACGATTAATACTTTTGCCATTGGTTGTCTTCCTCCTTTCCGTTAACAAACGGAAAAAATAATTTCCAGCAAACCGAACGGGGTCTTGATACAGGATATAATGGAATCCTCGTCGTAGACGGTGATGAAGAGGAGTTTGCCGCTTATCATGGCGGGTGTGGTTATCCGCGTTGTTCCGAAATCCTTCTGATACCCGTATGCGATTTTACCGGCCAGCATATTCATTATTTCGCCGAGTGAATTCTTGATATAATCCCTTTGCCCGGCTTCGGTCGACGCCGTGTTTTCATCGAAACCGGGAAGCGACTTCGCTATATCCAACGCCGTTTCTTTCGAACAGGCCAAAATAATCTTGCCTTCGATGCCGCCGATAAATTGGATGAGAATCGCGATTTCCCTTTCCTGTTCGGCGGGCCCTGAGGTAGTCAACCGTATGGACTCTTTTTCATTCCTGTTGAACAGCACCTTGAGGATATGCTCGAAGGCGGCCAGGACCTTCCGATTAAAGTCGTCTTTTGCAATTTCCATGTTCACTCCTTTTATAATGATGTCGCCAAGCGGTTGAATAGCCTAAAAATATTCCCCGACCGCATCGACATCGATGATCAGGACGATCGATCCGTCGCCCAAAATCGTCACTCCGCTTATACCCTTGGTGGCAAGCAGCGAAAGGGTAAGTGATTTTGTCACAATTTCCTGTTTCCCGATCACCTTTTCGACAATAAGTCCGTAGACGGTTGATTCGCTTTCCACGATAACGATCGTGAGGAGATCCTGTTTTTCCAAAACGGCATCGAGGTCGAAGTATTCTTCACATGATATAAGCGGAATAATCCTGTCTCTCATGGAAAACGTCTTTTTTCCGTAGACAGTCTTGATCTTTTGAGGTTCGACGTTTACGATTTCCAGTATCGGCGCGAGCGGTATCGCATAACGCTCATTGGAAGATTCGATGATCAGGGCGGAAATGATTGCCATGGTCGTGGGAAGTGAAATAATAAAGGTCGTTCCTTTTTCCCGTTCCGTCTGAATTCTGATATCTCCGCTGATCTTTTTGACCGCTTCTTTTACGATGTTCATGCCCATTCCACGGCCCGCCAGATGATCGGCCACTTTTTTTGTGGAAAAACTGGGGAGAAAGATGAGATCGAGAAGTTCTTCGTTGTTCAATACCGTATCTTCTTGGATGAATCCCTTTTCGATCGCGTGGCTTCGTATCGTTTCGATATCGATTCCCCTCCCGTCATCGGCAATTTCGATGAAAAGGCGGTTCTGTTTGCTGTATGAACGAAGCTGGAGGACCGCTTCTTCGTCCTTGCTCAAGAGGTTTCGTTCTTCCGGGTTTTCGATCCCGTGATCGATCGCGTTCCTGACGAGGTGAAGCAGCGGCTCGAACAGCAGATCGATGGTATTCTTGTCGATCTCCTCTTCCTCTCCGCTCGTTTTCAGTGCGACCTTTTTCCCGCACGATCTCGATATATCCCGCGCGGGCCGGAAAAAGCGGCGGAACAGATTGCCGACCGGCACCATCCGCGCCCGCATTATTTCCTGGTGCAGCGATTGAGTGGTTTTCGTAAGACTGTCTACGGAATTATCCAGTGTCGTTATGATGTCGCGTGCGAGTTCCGAATTCTTCAGCCGGTCGTAGAAATTCTGAAAACTCAAATTGATAATGGTGAGTTCCTGTGCGTAATTGAGGAGTCTGTCGAGTTTGTCGACTTTCACTTTGATGGTATTTTCGTCCGATATCGAAGTGATTTCCGTCTCTCTTGTTTTTTTCCCGTCCCGCTCCTCTTGTGTTGCAGCTCCGGCGGCCTTTTGAAGGTTCCGGGTATCGATTTCTTCATATGCAAGATGATGAATCCGGTCGACTTTTTTCAGGTCGTCCGAGTTCTTCTTGTTCATGGTACCCAGAAAAAGAAGCTTGATATGCATTTCATTTTCGGTATAATAGTCCCTTTCCCGTTTCGGGAAAAAATCAAGAATTTCACCGAATTCAGCGAGTCTCTTGAACAGGATGCGCCGGCGTGCGTTTTTCAGTTCCTCTTTCCCGTCGATACTAAAATCGATCCGGTACAGTTTTTCACCTTTTTCACGCGCCTTTGTTATTTTTTCCGCGAAGTCTTCAGGGGTGAACGTGTAGACGAATCCTTCCTCACGGCCTTTTCCTTCCTTTTCCCTTATTTCTTTGGAGATAAAGGATTCGAATTTACGGCATTCCTTTTCAAAGTCGACTGAAACTTCCCTCCCTTTTTGAAGGTCCCGTATAATCGCCTTGAGTATGTCAATGACATGATACAGACTTTCAACGATCTTGTTTGTCACCTTCAGTTTTTTTTCGGCGAGATTACTGAAAAGACTTTCCACGGTGTGCATGAGCGTCGAAAGTTCGTTAAATCCTATAATTCCGCTGATCCCCTTCATGGTATGCATTATACGGTATATCTTCTTGATCGTTTCGGTGTCCGTCTGTTTTTTTTCGAGACTGACGACGAGAATATCCAGCTGCTCTATGTATTCGACAGCTTCTTCGATAAACACATTGATATATTCATTCATATGTATTGCCATCATGAATATCCGTCCATATCAAAGCATATGAATTGTAAGAAATAATGCAATAAGAAAAAGAATGATAAAAGACTAATAGAAAGGTAATTGCCATCTAAGGGAAACCCTTATATTAGGCCGGAAATGTTCCTTTTTGCTTTAACGTGGTATTACACGATACCGATAATCGTATTTTTTTTAATCCCGTATCGATAAAAATCTTGCATTCAGCGATAAAAAATATTTAAATTATCGTATGGAGTTATTAAGGGAAAACGAGCAGCGGCATTGTCCGTTCAATTACATCTCGGCAAAACTGACTTCCTGTGATTTCGACCGGCTCGGCAATTTTATTCAGGATAATTTTGGTATTAAAATGCCGGATTCAAAAAAGACTATGCTCGAAGCCAGACTTCAGAAGCGGTTACGGAAATTACAGATTACCTCGTTCAGGGAATATTGCTCGTATCTTTTCAGCCCGGAGGGGATGAATAAAGAACTTATCCATATGATCAATGTGATCACCACGAACAAGACTGATTTTTTCAGGGAGCCGGCGCACTTCGATTACCTGATTGACACGGCCATCCCCGAGTTGAAAAAAAACAAGAATCCGCATAAAAATGAGATAAGGATATGGAGTGCCGGCTGCTCGAGCGGGGAAGAACCGTATACGATTTGTATTGTCCTGACTGAGTACGCGGAGAAAATCTGCGATGCACGTTTTTCGATTCTCGCAACCGATATCGCGACGACCGTTTTGGAAAAGGCCGCAATCGCCGTCTATCCCATGCACAGGATCGAGATCATTCCTTATCAATTGAAAAAAAAGTATTTCCTCCGCAGCAAGGACAAAAATGCGAATTTGGTCAGACTGAAACCGGAGATACGCCGGATGGTCCGTTTCAAACAGGTGAATCTTATATGCGACAGATTCCCCTTTTACGAGAAACAGGATATCATTTTTTGCAGAAATGTCATGATCTATTTCGATCGAACCACGCAACAAAAACTGATAAGACGTTTTTACGAGCAGCTCAATCCGGGCGGTTACCTCTTTTTGGGTCATTCGGAAACACTCTGCGGAATGGATATTCCCTTTGTGACGGCCGCCCCGACGGTATACAGGAAAGCCGGGCTATGAAAAACAGGATCAAAGTATTGGTTGTCGATGATTCCGCTTTGGTACGTCAGACGATGACGGATATTCTTGCTTCGGACCGCGAGATCGAAGTGATGGGTGTCGCGGCCGATCCGTTTATCGCCGCGAATAAGATGAAACAGGAAGCCCCTGATGTCATCATCCTCGACGTGGAAATGCCGAAGATGGACGGTATCACCTTTCTCAAGAATATTATGAGCCAGCACCCGATTCCGGTTGTCATTTGTTCGAGTCAGACGGAGAAAGGTTCGGAGAATGCCTTGCGCGCGATGGATTACGGTGCCGTCGAGATTATCGAGAAACCGAAACTCGGGACGAAAGCGTTTATCGAAGAGTCGAAAATCAGGATTTGCGATGCGGTAAAGGCGGCCCGTGTGGCGAAAATGAAAAACGTGCAGGCGAGCACGGATTATCAGGTGCAGCCGAAACTTTCAGCCGATGCCGTTCTGGCCAGGCCGAAACCCCATACAATTATCAAGACAACTGAAAAGATTGTCGTTCTGGGTGCCTCCACCGGGGGGACGGAAGCGATACGGATTTTTCTCGAAGCATTGCCGCTCGATACGCCGGGGATCGTGATCGTCCAGCATATGCCAGAGCAATTCACTACGGCCTTTTCCGATCGATTGAACTCCCTCTGCAGGATCACGGTCAAGGAAGCCGAAGATAACGACACGGTTGTACCGGGAAGGGCGCTTATCGCTCCGGGCAACCGGCATACGCTATTGAGACGAAGCGGGGCGCGGTACTATGTCGAAGTGAAGGACGGCCCGCTGGTTTCACGGCACCGGCCGTCGGTCGATGTGCTTTTCCGTTCCGCCGCCAGATATTGCGGGAAGAACGCGGTGGGTGTCATTATGACCGGTATGGGGGATGACGGCGCCCATGGACTCAAAGAAATGAAAGACGCCGGCGCTTATACTATCGCCCAGGACGAGGCAAGCTGTGTCGTCTTTGGTATGCCGAATGAAGCAATAAAACTGGGGGCCGTCGACAGGGTCATCCCCCTCAGAGGGATAGCGGGCGCGGTTATTCATCGCTGTTCGACATCTTCCTGAAAGGCGTCTTCCTGAAAGGCGTCTTCCTGAAAGGCGTCTTCCTGAAAGGCGTCTTCCTGAAAGGCGTCTTCCTGAAAG